>CBDVDU010000037.1:0-14767 GCA_965372825.1 uncultured Gammaproteobacteria bacterium
AATTGCTCTGCATTTTCCGCTTCTGCCAATTCCAGCTTAAGCGCATTCACTTTAGTTTCTAAAGCCGTTAAAGTCGCGGTATCGACTTTGCGTTCGCGCATACTTTGTAATCGCTGCTGCTTTAATTCAGCCAGTTCATTGGCTTTTTGTTCTTTCAGGCGATTAATTTCCTGATCCGCAATAGCTCGCTCTTGCTCCGCTTGCTGGGTAAATTCAGCTATTTTTTCTGCCAGCGATTGGGTTAATACACGAACTTCGCCTTTTAATTGCTGCTGAAGTGCAGCTAACTGTTGATTGTTTTGTTTAATTTGCTCATTTACTTCTGTGCGTTGCTGCTTTAACTGCTGTGCACGCTCTTTTTTGCTGCGCACAATTTGCAGCTTTAAAGAATCCAACTCCTCTTTAACGGTTTGCAAGTGACTATTAGCTTGGCCTTTTTCTAACAGAGCTTGCTTATGCTTTTTTTGTAAGTTCGCATCCGCCTTACTTAATTGCTGCAACTCTTCTTCAGCATTATTTTCAGCTAAAGTCTGTTGCTGCATTTGTTCCTGCAAATCATGCAATACATCGCGCAATTTCTCTTCATCTACCGTGCAATCCGCCTCTATACCACCCAACTGTAAAGCAACACCATACAAACCAGCTTGTTCAGATAACAGTTCTGGCTCTAAGTCATCACGCAGCAACAATTCCGGCTTAATGACTTTGGCAAGATTCTCGCCCCAATCAGTTTTATATTCACGTAAAAAGCCCAATAAAGTACTGGCATCAGCATTAATTTGCGCTTCAACAGCCTCGGTTTTCGCTTGCAGTGTTTGCTTTTCTTTCGCATGCTCACGCTTTTTCTGAAATACCACTTCAACAGCCGTTTTATGCTCGCGTATTTCCTTCTCTACCGCTTGTTCATTAACTTCAGATTCTTGTTTTTGCAATAAATAAGTATCGTGCAATTCTAATTTTGTCTCACGATCGGCAATCAATACAGGATCAGCCTGAACCTGTGTGATTTGGCTATTTAATGCACCTAGTTGCTCGCTTAAAGTCAGTGTTGATTGTCGATTATTCTCTTGTTGTTGCTCGCTAGCATCGCGTAAAGTCTCTTTACGTTCAGTCGCCTCCGCAGTCGCTTGTGCTTTTTGCTCGCCTAATTGCTGCTGTTGCTGCTGTTTTTGTAGCTCAAAATCATGAATTTGTGCGGCAAAATATTGTTCTTTTTCCGCTTGCAGGCGGCGAAATTCTGCTTCAATATCTTGTACATCAGACATGAGCTGACTTAAATTATCACGCTCACCACCCAAAGACGTTTTAATCGATTCTAAACGCGAATAAAGTTGTTTTTTGCCTGCTATATCCTGCGCTTCCCATGCCGCCTTTTCTTTTTCTAACTGTGTTTTTTGACGCTGCAATTGCGCTAATTCAGCTTTTGTCGTCGCTAAAGCGGATTTAAGCGCCAGTTCCTCCCCTTCCCAAGCTTTCTGCACTTGCTCTAATTGCTCATAACAAACGGCTCCGGCTTGGCGCTGCTCTTGTTCTGCTTGTTCACTTTGCGCTAATAACTTTTCTAAACGCAGCTGCAACTCACCCAAGCTTTGCTCGGTTTGCAAAAGTACGCTTTCGACTTGATTTAATAATTCTATTTTTGGCCGCTCTTGTTCAACCTGCTGATAAGCTCGGTATTCTTTATACCAATTGTCCAAGGTTTCCATTTGCAATTCCAAGGCAATGGATTCGCGGTTTTCATCAATACAATTGACCAGCATTTCACGTAAATCCGAAAAATCGGTAGAACGCATAAACATGCCGGTAATAATTTTCTCTATATCTTTTAAACGCTGCCCCGAACTACCCTGACAAAAACTATAACGCGCAATCAACTGGCGCATCTCTTGGCCTTTGTTGTGCGGCAAATTTTGGATAATCGTGCGGTAATCGCTGCAAGCAGTCACTTGATTACTGTGCTGCACTTGGCGAGTAACGAGGTGTGATTTTAACTGCCGACATGAAACCGGATATTTTGCGCCATCGTCATGTTGTTCAATAAAATCTTCTGGTTCAAACCCTTTATCTATAAAGCGATAACACAATCCTTCATCATTAGTTGAAGCATAAATAGCGACCATGCAGGTTTGTTCATTACGCTGGTATTCAAAAATAATATACGAGGATTCGCGCGGCAGATAATGTTTAACAAAGCTATCGGTGACACGACTTTTAGGCACTAATCGTCCTGGCCTTTCACCATAAAACAAGGGAATTAATCGCAGTAAGGTGGTTTTACCCGCGCCATTCACGCCATTTAAATTGGTATGCCCATCTAAGCGAACTTCTTGCAATTCACCTTCTTTATAAGAGTCGATAAGAATAAGACGGTTTAGAGAGTACATCATAGATTTTGCTTATTTAAAAAGTGCATACCTTGCGGCACGAGAGCTAAAATAATTAAGAGCGGCATTTTACCACTTTCTCTATATCGCTCTGCACATTTACGGCATAATTTCCTAATACTCGGACTTAGCGTATGATCATTCACTTATTTAGATTCCCTTTAGGAAACCAATTCTCATGCCAGAAATCATTATCTACACCAGCAACCTCTGCCCTTATTGCACTATGGCCAAACGCCTATTGACAGCTAAAGGTGCAACTTATAAAGAATTAAATGTGGATACCACAGCAGGCTTAAGAGAAAAAATGGTGCAAAAAACTAAACGCAGAACCGTACCGCAAATTTATATAGGCGAACGCCATATTGGTGGGTTTGATGAGTTACGTGCGTTAGATTTAAAGAAGGAGTTGGATCCATTGCTAGCGGGATAATTTAAGCCCATACACATATGTTCTCACTCTATTTGTCTTTCTTTTGAAGCTGTATTCTAGCCATAATGCATTAAAGGAGCTTAACTAAAACCCTATAGCCAGATAAGTTATTATTATTTTATCTCTGTGCTATGATAATACTTATGCGTGTACGTTTACGCATAAAAATATAATAATTATTATTATTTACATAAGGTGAGATTTTATATGAGTTTATTGAAAAAAGTAGTTTTAGCTGGTTTCATTAGCACTGCAATGCTTGCAGCTGTTCCTTCTGCAATGGCAAAACCTGCCGGCAAACAATCAAACCAAACCCAAGAAGGCGTTGCACTTACCCTTGATTCAACTGTAGAAGCAGTAGAAGCTGTATTAACAGGGTTAGAGGCTGGTGTTGACATGGAAACAGGTTTAGCGCTATTTAAAGCAGCCAAACAAGCTTCTAAAACAATTGAAAGTTCCACTGTTTACGCCCTTCGTGCTAGAGCTCAAGGCGTTTTAAAGAAAGCACGCTCTGCTTTCAAGAAAGGTGAAACAGAAAAATCTATTGAGCTAACAAAAGTAGCTCTTAAAAAGTTCGAAGGTGTTAGAACAGCATACTACGACTTCTCAGGTGACTAATAATTAGTTTCTTTAACTAATTAGCGCTATGCAAGGCTCAATTACCTTACGGAAATTGAGCCTTTTTTATTGCCTATTATTTCTTATAAAGACCACTTACCTAGCAATCCCTATTAGCCCACATTCATATAGCGCACGCCAAACTCAGTAGAATCAGGGGATTGATTAAGCCAAATCACAACGGCTAAAGCTTTAAGCGCTCTATCAGGAACAAACAATTTAATAGCATCCCCGACTTTTAGCTCAGTATCAGTAGCAATACTTAACTTCATTCCATCTTTTGAAATATCAATCGTTTGCGCAGCAATCTCTTGCTCATTTAACAATAGGTCTGCATCAGCAACCAAACTCTTTCGGTAATAGTGTCGTTGTAACCATAACTTGTCCGCATTGTGCCTGACATCACTAAACTCCAGTCCTAGAAGAATTTTACCCTCATCATCCCGCACCCAAGCAATAGTCGCCTCCGCACTCAACATTAAGTCATGTACAAAAACTTCAGCACTGTGTATTTCATTTAATATATTTCTGACATCTGCTACCGTGTTAATAAAATCACCCGGAACCAATTCTATTTGCACGCCCTTGACAGAAACATCATAACTCACAAACTCTAATAACTCGCCCGCAAGAAACACAACACCCGTTGAAGTGAACTTTTTCCGATAGTCTTTTCTATTTTGTTGCATTTCCTTTTCCTCAACACTATACCTATAGATGTAAGGATAGCTTGTTTTTAATAAATTTTATAGTTCAATGGTAACAAATGTAGTTCAGTTTCTTGACGAAATGGCTATTTTCCGCTATTTTGAATAGATTTTTTATTAATTAAAGTCTAATTCCATCCTAAATAATCCCTGTACTTTCTAAGGGTAAGGATAAAAATAAACAGCTCGCGTGTATTTTCATGCCTATTGTAGACTTTAATTTTAAAGCATATTGAAGAACAAGCTTATTCTAAGGGCTTCAATGCAAAGTGTATTCTTATTATTTTAAGAGGTTTTATAAAGTGGAACTCAGTGGCGGACAGATTGTCGTTCAGTGCCTTAAAGATGAAGGTGTAGAGTATCTTTTTGGATATCCTGGTGGCGCAGTATTACATTTATATGATGCAATTTTCCATCAGGAAGATGTCAAACATATATTAGTCAGACATGAACAGGCAGCAACCCATGCTGCTGACGCTTATGCGCGCGCAACAGGCAAGCCTGGCGTTGTTCTGGTCACATCAGGCCCTGGCGCAACAAACGCTGTTACCGGCATTGCCACGGCCTATATGGACTCCATTCCTATGATCGTGATCTCTGGCCAGGTTCCGACAGCGGTGATTGGTAGCGATGCTTTTCAAGAAGTCGATATGGTCGGCATTACCCGCCCTTGCGTTAAGCATAACTTTTTAGTTAAGGATGTTAAGGATATTGCGGAAACGATGAAAAAAGCGTTTTACGTTGCGACAACAGGCCGACCCGGCCCCGTTGTTGTGGATATTCCTAAGGATATTACCGACCCAAATATCTTGATTCCGTATAAATACCCTAAGAAAATTAAAATGCGCTCTTATAGTCCGGCAACTAAAGGCCATCCTGGACAAATTAAGAAAGCCATTGAATTATTATTAGCTGCGCAACGTCCCGTTATTTATTCAGGTGGCGGCGTTGTTTTAGGTGAAGGAAGCGAAGAATTAAGAGAATTAACACGTTCACTAAACTTCCCTATTACTCAGACTTTAATGGGCTTAGGTGCTTACCCTGCCACTGATAAACAATTTATCGGCATGTTAGGCATGCACGGCACTTATGAAGCGAACTTAGCCATGCACGAAAGTGATGTCATTTTAGCTATTGGCGTACGTTTTGATGACCGAGTTACTGGAAAATTAGCAGAATTCTGCCCGCATTCAACTATCATTCATATTGATATTGATCCGGCGTCTATCTCTAAAACCGTTAAAGTTGACGTGCCGATAGTGGGTGAAGTCAAAATCATATTAAAGCAAATGCTTGAATTGCTAAAAGAGCAGAAAAAGAAACCCTCTAAAAAAGCACTTGAAGTTTGGTGGAATCGCATTGACCAATGGCGTTCAGTTAACTGCCTAGAGTTCGACCGTGACAGTGAATTAATTAAACCACAAGCGGTTGTTGAGCAACTTTATGAAGTAACGAAAGGCGATGCTTTTATTACCTCTGATGTAGGCCAACATCAGATGTTTGCAGCGCAATTTTACCCTTTCGATAAACCACGTCGCTGGATCAACTCAGGTGGTTTAGGCACAATGGGCTTTGGTTTACCTGCGGCTATCGGTGTTAAGTTAGCATACCCTGAAGCAGACGTTGCCTGTGTAACAGGTGAAGCGAGCATTCAGATGTGCATACAAGAGCTTTCTACTGCACTACAATACAAGACACCCATTAAAATTATTAACTTAAATAACCGCTATATGGGCATGGTTCGCCAATGGCAGGAATTTAATTACGAAAGTCGTTACTCACAATCTTATATGGATACGATTCCAGACTTCGTAAAACTAGCTGAAGCTTATGGCCATGTCGGTATACGTGTAGAAAAACCAGAAGATGTTAAACCTGCATTGGAAAAAGCGTTTGCTATGAAAGATCGCACCGTTTTCTTAGACATCATGACTGATAGAACAGAAAACGTTTACCCAATGATTGAATCGGGCAAAGGCCATCAAGAAATGACTTTACGTGTAGCACCAGGCACACCTATCAACAGGGAATTGGCATAATGAGACATATTATTTCTATTCTAATTGAAAATGAAGCAGGCGCCCTATCGCGTGTTGCCGGCTTGTTTTCGGCGCGCGGCTATAATATCGAGTCTTTAACCGTTGCTCCAACAGAAGACCCTACGCTGTCACGCATGACCTTAGTGACTCGAGGTACTGATGATGTTATTGAGCAAATTACTAAGCAGCTTAATAAGTTAATTGATGTTGTTAAATTAATTGACCTCGCAGAAGCAACACATGTTGAACGCGAACTAATGCTAGTTAAAGTGAAAACATGCAAAGAATCACGCGAAGAGATCAATCGCCTTTCGGAAATTTTTCGCGGAAAAATCATTGATGTCACCAGCAATAGCTACGTGATTGAAATGACCGGACCATCAGATAAACTTGATGCATTCGTTGCAGCACTTGATGAAAACAGTATTATCGAAACCGTACGCTCTGGCCCAACAGGTCTATCGCGCGGGGAACATGGCTTACATTTGTAACCCCTTTACCAAATCAACACATATTGCCAAGTAAGTGGCGGTGCGAATTTATTCACACCTCTTCTGGTCGAGCATCAGGCCTTATCAGCATTATGTTGAAAATAACTATTTACTAAAAAACAGGAAATCTCATGCAAGTTTATTACGACAAAGACGCTGACATTAATGTAATCAAAGGCAAAAAAGTAGCCATCATCGGTTACGGTTCACAAGGCCATGCACACGCAAACAACCTACAAGAATCAGGTGTTGATGTTGTGGTTGGTTTACGCGCAAACTCTAGCTCTGTTGCTAAAGCTGAAGCTCATGGATTAAAAGTAACTGACGTAGCAGCAGCCGTTGCTAGCGCAGACGTAGTTATGATCCTTACGCCAGATGAATTTCAATCTCAACTTTATAAAGAAGAAATTGAGCCAAACATCAAACAAGGTGCAGTATTAGCTTTCGCACACGGCTTTGCGATTCTTTACAATCAAGTAAATCCTCGCGCTGACTTAGATGTGATCATGATCGCACCTAAAGCACCTGGCCATACAGTACGTTCTGAATTTGTTCGCGGTGGCGGCGTTCCTGATTTAATCGCGATTCATCAAGATGCTTCAGGTACAGCGAAAGAAATTTGCTTATCTTACGCATCAGCTATCGGTGGCGGTCGTTCGGGAATTATCGAAACTACTTTCCGTGCAGAAACAGAAACTGACCTATTCGGTGAGCAAGCTGTTTTATGTGGTGGTGCAGTTGAGCTAGTTAAAATGGGCTTTGAAACTTTAGTAGAAGCAGGCTATGAGCCAGAAATGGCTTACTTTGAGTGTTTGCACGAATTAAAATTGATTGTAGACTTAATGTTTGAAGGCGGCATCGCAAACATGAACTACTCAATTTCTAACAATGCAGAATACGGCGAATACGTAACGGGCCCTAAAGTTATTAACGAAGAAAGCCGTTACGCAATGCGCGAAGCATTAGCTAACATTCAAAATGGTGAGTACGCTAAAAAATTCATCTTAGAAGGTATGACTAACTACCCTGAAATGACGGCAAAACGTCGCATTAATGCAGAACATCCAATCGAAGTCACAGGCGCTAAATTACGCGCAATGATGCCTTGGATTGCTGCAAACAAAATTGTTGATCAAGATAAAAACTAAGCTTTAAGCCTTAGTTTTAGTCGTAAAAGAAAAGCCCATCAATGATGGGCTTTTTTATGCTTATCAAGCTAAAAACTTAATCATTTTTTTTACGCCAAAAACTCCAGCATATCCTCATTTTTTACGCGAGAATAAATTTCTTCGACTGGTAGCGTTAAATTAATCGACTCAAAATGAACTTGATCCCCTAAAAAATAATGTCTTGGATGCCAACCTTCACTTCTTCTAAGGACTTCAATATCGACAAAATCTTGCTCAATTAATACATACTCTTGCAAGCTAGGGATGCTGATATAAGACATGAGCTTAGTCGTTTCATCCATGCGCCGAGTAGTTTTCGATAACACTTCGACAATGATAACGGGTGACTCAGTATAGTAAGGCTTTGACTCATCAAAACTACAGTCTACAAGCACATCGGGATAAAAAAACCGTGAGCCGACTTTGACTTTCATATCAGAAGAAAAAGACTCACAGGGTGTTTTTTTTAAGTGGCTTCTAAATTCAGCAGCAACATTACCTGAAATACGTTCATGGTTTGCGCTGGCGCCCGCCATTGCATAAATAGCTCCATCAACAAGCTCGTGTTTTATATCACGCACTAACTCATCATGTAAATATTCATCTACACTAATTAATTTCTCTTGTAATACCGTTGCCATACTTACCTCGAAATCGTCAAAACAGCTTTATGGTTGAACCTGATTAATAACCAAGTTCAATTCTTTACCTGCATTCACTTTTACTTGATCTAGCTGTACAAATAAATCACCTGCTTGCGGCTTTGGAGTTCCACTTAAAGAAACGCGAGCAATAATATCCACTTGTTCTACCGTTGATATTGTCGCCGTTGGCATGGCGGCTTTACTATCGTCCAATACAATACGCTTAGGTAAATCTTTCACTTGTATGCGCTCTATCGCTAACGGCATACGCCCGCCTACAGCACGTGCAAAAACAAAGACAGTGTGCTCAGGGCTAACCTTAGCTTGTAATTCAGGGGCTAAAGAAATATTAACAATAATTTGTGCCGCACCATTAGCAACTGGCTGCGTTGGCTTTGCCACAATAGCGACTGCCTCTGCAAGTGGCATTCCTGCTTTGGAACGTGCATCTGCAATCGCTGGCTTTATAAAGCGTTCAATCTGCACTTTTCCTGATTTTACTTTTGCTTGCTGCCACAACTCGATAGCTTGAGCATAATCAGCCTGCATATACGCCTGAATACCTTTTAGCATTAATGCTGTGCTTTCTTGAGCATCAGCCGCTAAAGCTTGATCTACCGCCGCATTAACTTCTTCAGTGAATTGCTCGCCTTGCGCTTGAAATAAAGCTTGAGCATAAGAACCTTTTACCGCTGCATAATCTTTATTATCGGATCCAATACGTGCAGCTAAAGTTGCATAAACTTCTGCTGATTTTTTGAAGTTACCCATGGCTGCGTAGCTATTAGCCAGCAAAATGTATTTATCAAAATCATCAGGGTTTTCAGCTAGTTTTTTCTCTAGCATTTCTACCGCTTTAGCAAAATCTGGTGCTTTTTTCTGTGATGCATCCCCACTGACTTGTACGGCTTCAGCTTGCTCTTTTAAGGCTAAGTAATCAGAATAATCATCACTACGCCCCAAGTGCAAATAGGTAGCAACACTGGAAATCATGAGTACGAGCACTATCCCAAAAACAAGCACAGCTTGTTGTACTTGCAAGGGCTGATTGTTATATTCTAACTGCTGCTTTCCTGCAACATCTTGTAACAATGACTTTTCCAACTCGGCTTTTAATGCCTGATAAGCGCTTTCTTCTAAAGTGCCCTGCTCTTTTTCTGCATCTAATTCAGCTAAGCGATCACGAAAAATAAGCACGTTATCTTGCTGCACATCCGAGCCAGTAACGTCATCTTCTTTCCTTTGCTTTAACAGAGGCAATAACAAAAACAACACAGCTATTAGCAATAAAACAGCAAAACCCATCCATAAACTACTCATGATTTTTTATCCTTGTTTAATAACTGCTGTAATGCTTTTTCTTGTTTAGCATCTAATTCAGGCACTTGCTCTGTATTTTCGGCATTTTTATTATTACGACTACGTGTTAACCAAATCACAACGATTAAACCGAGCAATAATAACGCGCCAGGACCTAACCATAACACGGCATTTTGCGCATTAAATCGAGGCTCATATAAAACAAAATCGCCATAACGCGCGACCATATAATCGACAATTTCAGTATCGCTCTTGTCTGCTTCTAGCATTAGATAAATCTTTTGCTTCAAGTCCGTTGCAATCGCAGCATTAGAATCAGCGAGATTTTGATTTTGACATTTAGGGCAACGCATATCCGCACTTAACTCATGAAAGCGTAATTCTTTATCCTTATCTTTAAACTCATAAGTATCAATAGCGGCATAAGCGCTGGTTATCGACAACAAAGCTATTATAAAAAATCGTAACATTATTGGCTGACTCCTAGCTTCTGAATCATGACCTGCAATTCAGCCCAAGTTTGCGCTGTCACCACTCCGACATGACGATAACGAACCACCCCTTGCGCATCTAATAAATACGTTTCGGGAGCGCCATAAACTCCTAGGTCCAAACCCAACATACCGGCTTCATCATAAATATTAAACGCATAAGGATTACCTAGCTGTTGCAGCCAGTTTGTAGCGGCTGCTCTTTCATCTTTATAGTTCAAGCCGATAATATCGATTTTATTATCTTGAGCAATACGCAATAATTGCTCATGTTCTTGACGACAAGAAGGACACCAAGTCGCCCATACATTAACTAATACTGGTTTACCGATAAAATCCGCTTTGCTTAGCATGCGCTCAGGTTGCAACAAAGCCGCCACCTGAAACTCAGGAAATGGCTTATCAATTAAAGCCGAAGGTAATTCCCGAGGATCGATGCTTAAGCCTTTCCAGAGAAAAAAAGACAAGGAAATAAACAGCGCTAACGGAATAAACAATAATAATCTAGGCATGAGCCACCTCATCTGTTGATTTTTTACGATAACGCTTATCAAATACCGTCAAGATACCGCCCAAAGCCATAAACAATCCGCCTAACCATAACCAGCGCACATAAGGTTTGTAATGCACGCGTATAGCCCATGCACCGTCATCACCTAACGGCTCTCCCATAGCAAGATATAAGTCTCTAAATAACCCTGCATCAATCGATGCTTCGGTCATCATCGAACGCTTAACCGTATAATGCCGCTTTTGAGGGTGCAAGGTTACTACATGCTCACCTTCTAAGGTAATCACTACCGTGCCTTCATCAGCCGTAAAGTTAGCACCTTTTACTTTCTTAGCCCCTTTAAATTCAAATTGATAATCTGCTAGTTCAATTTTATCGCCAGGAGCCATGCGCATATCACGCTCTTCACTATAAGTCGAAACTAAAGTAATACCAATCGCCACCACGGCAACACCAATATGTGCCAACATCATGCCGTAATAACTTGGCGTCAACTGGCTTAATTTTGCAGTAACCGAACTTGCATTACGGAATTTATCTTTAAATTCTTTAGCCGTAGTTGCAATCACCCATGTACTGATCGTTATACCTAAAAAGACTCTAAAATTAAATCCATCACCATAAATAAATGGGAAAATGATACCGACAACTAAACTGATAATTGCAGGGATAAATAATTGTTTCTTTAGTCCCGCAATACTTGTTTGTCTCCAACGAGCTGCACCTGAAATACCCATTGATAAAGCTAACAAACTCATAACCGGTACAAATAAAGCATTAAAGTAAGGAGGGCCAACAGAAATTTTACCTGAACCTAGTGCATCTATTAGCAAAGGGTATAAAGTACCTAGCAATACGGTAATTGCCATCACCACTAAAAAGACGTTATTAATCAATAACATCATCTCCCGCGATAACCAGCCAAAGCTGGATTCACTTTTAACATTTGGCGCTTTAAACGCATATAACGTTAATGAGCCGCCGATCGTTAATAATAATAGAACAAGAATAAAAAATCCTCGCTCAGGATCAGAAGCAAAAGCATGTACGGAAGTTAATACACCCGAACGCACTAAAAAGGTTCCAAGTAAACTCAATGAAAAAGCAAAAATAGCTAATAATAAAGTCCAACTTTTAAACACACCGCGTTTTTCTGTCACTGCTAACGAGTGGATTAATGCAGTACCCACTAACCATGGCATCAAAGAAGCATTTTCAACAGGATCCCAGAACCACCAACCACCCCAGCCGAGTTCGTAATAGGCCCACCAACTACCGAGTGTAATTCCAGCCCCTAAAAAGGCCCAAGCAACATTCGTCCAAGGACGAGACCAGCGCGCCCAGGCCGCATCTAAACGACCAGATAATAATGCTGCAATTGCAAATGCAAATGCCACGGAAAATCCCACATAGCCCATATATAACATCGGCGGATGCACGATTAAACCGAAATCCTGTAATAAAGGATTTAAATCAGCACCATCGGCAGGAAAACGCGGTAAATAACGTAAAAAGGGACTAGATGTCCACAGTAAAAAAGAAATAAAGCCGGTCGCGATAATACCCATCACGCCTAAAACGCGCGCCAGCATATCTAAAGGCAAGCCACGGCTAAATAAACTCACCGCTAAAGTCCAACCGCTTAAGATAAACGCCCACAATAATAAAGAGCCTTCATGCCCTCCCCAAATAGCACTTAACTTAAACTCTATGGGTAGTTGGCTATTAGAGTGATTCGCCACGTATTGCACCGAGAAATCATCGTTCGCAAAGGCATAGCCTAAGCAAATAAAACTTATCAGCAAAAAGGTAAACTGTGCCCTGGCCAAAGGTTTTGCATAGTCCATCCATAAAGTATTTAAGGTAGCAGCACCATATAAAGGAATCACCGCTAATAGAAATGAAAAACCTAGCGCTAAAATTAACGCAAATTCACCTAACTCTGGAATCATTGTGCAACCTCTTTTTTCGGCTTCATACTTTCAGCAATCTCAGGGGGCATATAATTTTCATCATGCTTAGCTAACACTTCATCAGCTTGAAACACTCCCTGCGTATCCATTTTTCCTTGCGCAATAATTCCCTGCCCTTCGCGAAATAAATCAGGAAGAATTCCAGTAAAAACAACTTTTACGGTATTTTCATAATCAGTTAATTCAAAGCTAACCCGCAGTGAATCGGTAGAACGCTCGAGACTGCCATCAACCACCATACCACCCACACGCATACGTGCACCGGTCGGTGCTTCGCCATTGGCAATCTGAGAAGCAGAATAAAATAGATTAATATTTTGGTTTAAGGCGTACATTGTTAAGCCAACAGCTAAAGACGTGCCGAAGACGATAGCTAAAATGATATATAAACGTTTTTGTCTTTTTGGAGTCATGATTTTATTTCTTCACGTCGAGCTTGACGCTTTGCTTTATTAAAAAATTGACGCTTAGCTAGTGCTACTGACACTATGTTGTAAGCAAAGATACCAAAAGCTATGCCATAGCTGAGCCAAACATACAGCCCGTGTTTACCCATTTGTAAAAAATCGGCAAAAGTAGCGAAATATCCCATCGATAGTTTTCCTTTGTGTGAGCAATCGTATTTTGTGGGAGGGGCTTTAGCCCCGAATGTCGCGACTAAAACCCTCCCACAATACTGTTAATTTTGTTTAATAATCTCTTGTACCCAGCTGGTTTTCTTTTCTCGTTGCAAGACTTCAATACGTGCACGCTGCATCATTATCACCGCAAAAAAACAATAAAATCCGAGCACCATAATTAATAAGGGTATCCACATTTCCGGTGGCATCGCTGGCTTTTCAGTCACTTTAAAAGTTGCTCCTTGATGCAAAGTATTCCACCATTCTACGGAGTACTTAATAATAGGAATATTCACCAATCCAACCAAAGATAAAACAGCTGAAGCTTTATCTGCACTTTGAGTATTTTCAAAAGCAGAATGCAAAGCGATAACACCGACATATAGAAAGAATAGCACCAACATTGCTGTTAATCGCGCATCCCAAACCCACCACGCGCCCCAAGTCGGTTTACCCCAGATCGCGCCAGTTGCTAAAGACATCACAGCAATTGAAGCACCAAAACTCGCGCAAGACTTAGCCACGACATGCGCCATTTTCATTTTCCAGATTAGCCCAATCGCACCCGCTATTGCCATCAGCATATAACAAGATTGCGCCAAAATAGAAGCCGGAACGTGCACATAAATAATACGGAAACTATTACCTTGTTGATAATCCGCTGGCGCAAAAGCTAAGCCCCAAACAGAACCCGTAATCAATAAAAGTAAGGCAGCAACCGCAAACCATGGCAGTAATTTACCACTAAACTCATAAAACCAACGCGGCGAAGCGAGTCGATAAAACCATTGGGGAAATTTAATTTTCATCATTGTCCTCGTTGGGATAAAAATTGATGTCTAATATTTGCTCTAAGCTGTACGGACAGTCTTTTGGAAAATGCGATACCTTAAACCCAGTTTCATAAACCGCTTTTCTAACAGCATAGACATAAGCTTTTATTAACCCTAACTCTAAAGTTTCTGGATTCGTTAAACTTGGGTTTTCAGAAAAATGATCCTTTATACGACTTCTTTGTTCCTGAATGGTAAATTCCCATGATTTCCCTTGTCGTTCTGGCTGATATTGCCATTTTAATAAATGTATTAAAATCACCTCTAACCTACTCTGCAACTCCCGCTTCTCCCTTGCACCCATGCTTTCCAGCTCCTCAATTAACGCCGCGACATCAATATCATTCAGTTTGTCACCTTTTAATAAGTGCACTTGCTGTTGTGTCCACGCATAGAAATCTTGCTCATGTAATTGACTCATACCTAACCTCGTACACTGATTTTTAACGCTGCGGCAATGGCAAAGGGCGCTAACATGGCACTTAATACCAATAAAGCACCCAATAATGCCAAGTACCCAGCTATCGGCAAACC
>CBDVDU010000038.1:0-14662 GCA_965372825.1 uncultured Gammaproteobacteria bacterium
TCATCAAAAGCCCTAATAAACCAGCGTTGCGGTCTTGATTTTGGAAACGCATACAACCACTCTTCCATGACTCTTTCAGAGCTTGCAGAAAAACCATATTGATATTTGACACCTTCAGCAACAAAAATAACCTCAAACTCTGTCGGCTTGCCAATGGTTGATTCACATAACTTGAAATGAGTAATGGGTAACTTATCACCTCGTTGGTTATTTTTTGCTGAATTTGCCACTATATCTTTCATCACCTTTATTGCTTTGATGAAATTAGATTTACCCGCTGCATTTGCACCATAAATGGCAGCTGAGCGAAGTAGTGGGGAGGCGCTAAGAACATTAGGGTTAAAAGTATTTCCGACTAACTCATCAGAATTAGATTGGGTAAGGCTAAAGGTTTGCTTTGTTTTAATGGAGCGAAAATTCTCTACAGCGAATTCAATAATCATGTTAAATATCAATTTAATATTAATTTTTTAACAATTATATGCAAAATAAAGCATTAAATATAGATTTAAGTTGAGTGTAATGCTTGTGTTACTTATTCTTTAACTCGCAAGCCATATACGTAGGCTGGAATAGCGTAGCGTTTTCCGGCATATTGCTTGCCGCTGGTGGAAAACGTTACGCTATCCCACCCTTGCTAGAACCCTCAGAAATCACTCACCACTCTGCCAATAATCATAAAAATTAAACCAGTTATACGGTGTTTCTAGCATTTGTTTTTCGAGTATATCGACGTATTTTTGCGTATAGGCTTGTATATCTTGTTGCCGAGTTTTGCGATTCAAGATAACTTCTTCAGCGAGTAATTCAAAGTGGATTTTATAGCGATTACCACCTAAGTAAACACCAAAAAAGACAATTAGCGGCACTTTTAAGGCGGAGGCCATAAGAATTGGGGCGGTAGACATTTTAACGGGTTCGCCTAGCAATGTGCAGGTAACGGTTTTATCTTTGCCTTCGCCTAGGATTCTATCGCCTAATAAACCGACGGTTGTGCCGCTATCTATGGCTTCTTTTACTTTTAATAGACCGCTAGGTGAGCCATCTAAGGTAATGAGTGTATTGGCCACATCAGCGTTAAGCGCATTAAGTACTTGTACCATCATCGGAGCTTGATGCTCGTACATCAAAATTTTAATGGGTAAAGGATAGTTACTGACCGCATAACTACGTAAGACTTCAAAACTGCCGATATGACTGCCGAGGAGCAGGCAGCCAGTGCCATTTTTGCTGTAGCTCAGTGGGACGTTTTCCGCGGGGAAGGTAATATCTAGTTTGTTAAATTGTCCTGTTAGCAAATAAACGCGGTCGAGAATAGTAGAGGCAAACGCATGTATATGTTTGGCGCTATCTAGCCAAGTAGCTTTGCGCTTTAATACGCGAGTCAAATATTGTAGTGATGCTTGGCGTTGTGATTTGGCGAAGAGTAAATAATAGCCAGTGATTGGGTAAAGAAAGGTGCGCGCAACGGGGCGGCCTAGATGTAAAGCAACCCAACGTATCGCTTTTAAGGCGAGCGGTGTGCTGCGCTCTTTATTGTCTTGCCAGTGCTTAGTCATGAGATTTATCCTCTTTGGCGGCAATAATAAAAGTGCCAGTCACTAGCGTTTCTGACTCACGCATGCAAGTGAATTTGATGGTGTGTGCGGATGATTGGGAGAGGGATACGCTAAAATCTTGATCAGGAAGTAAAGGGTGTAAAAATTTGGCTTGGGTTAAGGTACAAATTCGGTTATTGGGAAATGCGGCTAGTAGCTGATGTTGTACATAAGTTAACAGTACCACGCCAGGCACAATTGGGTTATTTGGGAAATGACCGGCAAAGCAGGGGTGTGTCGCTGGGATGCAATAGTGTTGTTTAATAGCTAGCATTTGTTGTGTTTGTATCAAGTGCTCGAGTTCTGTTTTGAGTAGTTTACCCATATTATTGCGGGGTAGGGTAAAAACTGTATAGAGGGCGCGCGGTAAAAAGACTTCGTCTATCGCTAGGCGTAAATGCTTAATAATTGTTTTCTTGGGTAGTTTACTAACGACTAGAGCGGAAAGTCGTTCATTTTTGCTTAAAAAGAACACGCCATCTTCAATGCCGGGAACGTCAGTTAACTGTTGGTTTAGCTCATGTAATGACGCCCTTTTTCCGGCAATTTTAATTAAATCTGCGGAACGTCCAAGTAAGTTAAAGTTGCCTTTATCATCTATTTCAAACGTATCGTCTAACACGAGAGGCTTAATAATATGTCCGCCTTGCAACACAAACTGACCGTTGTTTTGTTTTAGCTGGATGCTTGTATAAGGTTGCCAATGCGCTGACTTGCTCGTTTGGCGCGAGGCAAAAGAGAGCGTTTCGGTACTGCCAAATAATTCAAATAGCGGTGCGTTTAGGTTTTTTTCTATTTGTTGTGCAAGCGTGCTATCCATAGGTGCTGTTGAAGAGAGAATAAACTTTATAGTGCTCCATTGGCCTTGTGTTTGGCTGCAGATTTTTAAGTGCCTCGGGGTAGAAACGAGAATTTTTTTTGCTGGTAGGGCTGCGAGTGTTTGGCGTATATCTTCAGGATAAAACGGTCGACTATTATGCAATGTCATGCGAGAAAATAATACCCAGAAAAATGAGGTTTCCAAACCATACATATGTTGCATGGGAACGGTGGAAACCAGGGTTATTTCTTGGTCTTGTAGCTCAAATCGCTGTAATGCCAGTTCGGCTGATTTTTGAAATTCGCGCCATGTTTTTATGATTGCTTTAGGTTTTCCTGTACTACCGGAGGTAAACGAAATAGATAAGGGGCGATTAATATCAATGAGTGGGCAAGGCTGGGTGCTTTTTTCTAATAAGTCATGAGTGATATAACAGTCGGCATTGAGCTTATCATCACTTAGTGTGTAACTATCAGGGTAACTAGCTGTTAAATCGACTAAGGTTTTAGGGCTTTGATTGGAGGGCAGTAGTGATATTTGTTGACGTAGGCAAACGGCTAAGTAGCCGACTATAAAAAGATAACGATCTTGGCAAAGGTTGATTGCATAGTTTTTGGCGGGTAATTTTTCACTTAAAGCGGTTGCGTGGGCTAATAAGTCTGCACGGTTGATAACGATATCTCTGGAGTAAACACAAAAAGTGCTATTTAAGGTGTTTTGGAGTGTCTCGCTTAGCGATGTGTACTCTGGGGTTTGGCTGGTCAAAATTATGCTGAGTCGTATCAATAGGGGGCTGAATGATAACCATTTTAGTCGTTCGTTGTGCTCTTGTTCAAGTGATGTGGCTTCTTTTTTATGGAGAGGCAGTCTATAATTTTGTATTGCGTATTTATAGCAACATCCCTTGTTAATGTTGATTCTATAAGGGGAAACTATCTTTGTCGTTATTTATTAATGCATTAGAGGGAAGCTATTGGCTATTTTTTATTGTTTCCTGTTGTAACTTCTCATTATTAAAGGGTACAGGCAGTTTTTCCAGTTCGTCATTCCTGCATGCTGTTAGCAGGAATCTATGCTTAGGAATCAAAATTCAATAACATCCGAAAGCACTGCCAGTCCTCGAAGGACTGGCAGTGCTTCATAATCTAAAGTTTCGGGTTTTATTTAATGTGCATTCCTTAACGTAGATTCCCGATAAAGCTTGTGCCCACGCTCGACTGGGTCGACCTCGGGAATGACGGTATTTTTATATGTATTTGCCCGTGAATAATGAGAAGTTACTTCCTATTCTGGTAACTGATAGTACTTAAATAAATAAAATCTGAGATTTTAAATAAATGATAGGAATTGATCTTAATATGTCTGCAAAGAAAAATATTGCCATCTTAGGTGGCGGGCCTGCTTCAAGTACATTAGCGATTCGCTTGTGTAAAGAAGGCTGTCATGTTGTTATTTTTGCAACGCCGGAACAGGCACCGATTTTGGTGGGTGAGTCTTTAGTGCCGATGATTGTTCCTATGCTGCAAGACCTTGGCGTTGAACAAGAGGTTGCCGCGTATAGCGTATACAAACCAGGCGCTTGTTTTACTTATAATGCGGATGAAGTCTTTGAGTTTCGGTTTGACGAGACGCCAAGCGACTTGCCTTCTTATGCTTACAATGTGCCTAGAGATAAGTTTAATGCAACCTTGCTAGAGGCTGCATTACGCGCTGGTGCAAAACTGGTTAATCGAAAAGTGGTGCTAAATCAGGAGGGTGATTCAGAGCACATTAAATTAGATGATGACTCGCTGCAAGAGGCGGCTGGGTATTGGGACAGCGGCGAGCCTGATTTAATTGTTGATGCGGCGGGTAGAGCCAATTTAGTGGGACGTTTGCTGAATATTCCCATGCAAAAAGGGCCAAGGCAAGATGTTGCTTTATTTGCGCATGTAGATCAAACCGAATTAGTTGATCCAGGTTATGTGCATAATGACCGAATAGATCAAGGTTGGTGTTGGCGTATTCCGCTACAAGGTAAGGTATCGTTGGGCTTTGTTGTACCAGAAAGTTATGCGCTACAACATGGGAATACACCCGAAGAGCAATATGATGATTTATTAAAGAATGATAGCGTTTTACGGAAGTTAGCACCAAATGCACAGCGTGTAACTCCAGCACTTCGATTTAATAATTACCAGTCTATTTCCGAACGTTTATGTGGCGATAATTGGGTGATGTTAGGTGACTCAGGTGGCTTTGTAGATCCTGTTTTTTCTAGCGGTATGCTGATTGCTATGGATAGCGCGAATAAGCTCGCTGATACGATTATTAAAGGTAAACCTATGTCTGAATATGAAGCTGCTATTAAGCAGCATTTAAATTCTTGGTTTGAAATAGTTGATTATTTCTACAATGGGCGCTTAATGAGCAGCATTAAAGTAGGTATGATGATGCCAGATAATTTTATTAACCGCTTTATTTACAAGTGGGTGAGCGGTCATATTAGCCGGATTTTTAGTGGTGCGGCTGCAAGTACGCCATTTAGTCTGAAATTGCTACGGTTTCTAGTTAAATATGGCTTAAAAGACAGCAATCCAGATGTTTACAAAATTAATTAACAAACAGTTTTAGTCATATTTAAAGGATTGAAAAATGAGTGTAGTGAAGTTGAGTGCTGATGAGATTGCGAGTCAGTTATGTGTTTTTTTACGCGATAATGTATTAGCACCGCAGATAGAAGTGACTTCTGACACTGAGTTATCAGAGATCGGCGTGGACTCTTTTTCCTTGATGGAATTAGTGTTGTTTATTGAGCGACAATTTGCTTTGGAGTTACCCGCTGAAGCGTTAACGCCTGAAAATATTGCCAGTGTTGGCACCTTAAGTGCATATTGTGTCGCGCAATTAAATAGCGCGGCTGTATGAAGCAAGACGACTCATTTCCTAGTAGCATAACGCTGAATGGTGCAGATTTTTTTTTGTTGCAATTCGATCGCATCATGTGGAAATTAAGCGGACAGCGAAATGTTTGTACCTTTGCTGTAACTTTACAAGAGCGCTTAGAATATGAGGATTTAGAGAAACACTTATCTGCTAATTCAGCTTATCAATGGATATGTCGTCTACGCCTACAAAAAGGTTGGCCATTTACCTTAGCTAAATGGGTCTATAAAGCTGGCCTAGAACTACCTGAAATAGAGCAGTATCAATTTGATGAACAAGGCGGCTTGCCGGAGAGTTTATTAAAAAAGCCTTTTAATATTGAACAACAAGCTGCCTTTAAAGTGAGTTTAGTGCAGATTTCTGGCGCTGGCTCACAGTTGATCTTTAGCTGGCATCACGTCTTAATGGATGCTCATGGCGGAGAAACCTTTATTCGCCATTTAGGTGGCTCAGAGGCTATGCAAGATATCGATTGGCTAACTGACGAACCAAGTAGTTTATTGCCCTTGCGAGAGCGTGCCAATATTGCTCTGAAGATGAAAGAGTTTTTGTGTGATGTGTCGAGATTGCCATTTATTTCCTTCGCTAATAAAAACAAGGTAAAGCAAGCGGTGCATTATCGAGTTCTGTCATTTACGCAAGCGCAGAGCGAGCTTATTACTGATAGGGCACGAGAGCAAGGCGCAGGATTTTTAGTGAGTGCCTTTTATTTGGCAGCCACGGTTTGTGCTGTTGCTAACGTGCAAAGTAAAAAGTCGCCTTTAGAAGGCGATATGTTAATTCCTATTCCTTTAGATCGCCGTAAGCGGGGAGTGCATAGTCCCATTCTTGGGAATCAAGTGACCTTTCTTTTTTACCGAGTTCCGCTAGCGGCTTTAGCTAATGTAAAGACCTGTGTAGCTGAATTAATTGCACAAATGAAATCTCTGATGCGCTCTGAAAACCCGAGTCACTATCTGGTTATGATGGATTTTTTACGGCGCGTGCCTGGCTGGTTGTATCGTATGCAGTTAACTTCGCCGACTAAAGGGAAAATGGCGAGTTTTTATTATTCAGATACAGGCGATTCGTTAGATTTGTATGATCAGTTATTTGGTTGTGTGGTTGATAACGCCGTGCATTATCCGCCCAATATGTACCCGCCGGGGGTGACCTTTGTATTTAGTCGTTTTCATGGTGCTTTACAGTTGACTATGGGCTATATGGATTCTGCACTTGATCAGGATGAGGTTGAACAGCTATTGGCTCAGCTACAGCTTGGTTTATTAGGCGAAACAAACGAATAGCCTATATGAAATGTGATGTTGCAGTCATAGGTGCAGGCGCAGCAGGTATTTCGGCCGCTATTGCCGCCGCAGAATCAGGTGCTAGCGTTGTCTTAGTTGAGCGCTATGGTTTTGTCGGAGGCTTAGCAACTTCTGCTATGGTCGGTACGATTTGTGGGCTTTTTTATCGTAATCCATCTGGCCCGCATTATGCTGTTCGTGGTTTTGCGCGAGAGTTTGCTGAGCGCCTACAGAAGAGAAGTTGTACATCTCCCGTTATGTTTTCAGAGGGGTTGCATTTTTTACCTTACCAGCCCAGTGCTTTTCATCAGCAAGCAATACTGCAATTGCAGCAGTCGGGTGTCTCCGTTATGTTACATAGTCATGTTTGTGCAGTAGACGTTTGTTTTGGAAAAATTAATGCATTACATATTCAAGCAGCAGGGAGCATGGTTACTCTAAGTGCTGAATCTGTCGTTGACTGTACGGGCAATGCACAGTTATCAATGCTGGCTAATGTGGCAAGAATAGAGCAAGCGCACTATCAATCAGGGGCGTTTGTATTTCAAGTTGTTGGTTTACCTGAAATGGAGCCAAGAGCACTTGCATTAAACCTGATTCGATGGATTAAGCGCGGCATACAGAGCGGAGATTTAGAACCGCAATGTGAGCGCTTATCTATTATTCCTGGAACGGTTAAAAATGGCATGGGCTTACTTAAGTTAGGCATGTCTGAACCGTTTGATGGAACACAGGCGTGCTTGACTCAATATGAGATGGATGCTCGCTCGCGTAGTGTTGAGATCATCGATTACTTACGAGCTAATGAACGGGAATTAAAAGGCCTAATGATTAGTGCCATGGCAACTGAAGTTGGCGTGCGCACTATGTCGCGCTCACAAGGTATTCAAACGCTAGAAGAGGCCGATATATTAGCCTGTGCCAAGCCGAGTGATGGTGTGGCTATTGGTGCTTGGCCGATTGAGTTATGGGGAACGGCAAAAAAGCCTGAGATGACATATTTTGCAGAAGATGACTGTTACTGGATTTCTGCTAATACGCTGGTTTCCAAGTATTTAGGTAACTTGTTTTTTGCAGGTCGGGCAATTTCAGCAACAGAGCGGGCTATTGCATCAGCGCGGGTGATTGGCACTTGTTTTAGTACGGGTTATGCGGTCGGTATGTTAGCTGCGGAATATGCGAGTAACGGTGTTTGGCAGAAGGCAATAGCAAAGATTCAAGTGAAACAGGTTTTTAACGAAGAGAGCTAATGGATTCAACATATCAATTACTAGAATTTGCAGCAAAGTCATGGCCCGATAAACCAGCTATTATAGAAAAGGATGGCTCGGTAAGTTATCGCGAGTTATATGCACAAACGGAATTGCTTAAAGCAGAATTATTGCAGTTAGGCTTAACTAAGGGGCAGGGGCTAGGTGTCATGGGACGCAATGGAAGCACTTTTGTTGCCATGATGTTGGCGGGAATGGCTTGTGGTGCCGTTGTTTTACCTATTTCACATCAGTTGAAAGCAGCAGAGGTGAATTGTCTTATTAAGGATACAAAGCTACATGCCGTACTCGATGACTTGTCAGGGGTTCAGCCTGTTGATGCTGACTTAAGTATGCTTTCTTATGGGCAACAAAAATTGCGTTTTGCCTGGCTTGAGCAATCTAAGAGTGAGCCGGTAACACCTCTAAGTGATGCGGCCTTTATTCGTTACACGTCGGGGACAACGGGGAGCAGCAAAGGTGTTGTTTTATCTCATAAGAGTATCTTGCAGCGTGTAGAGACAGCCTCTAAAGCATTAAATTTAACACCTGACGATGCTGTGCTATGGGTGCTGCCGATGGCTTTTCATTTTTTAGTTACTGTGTTGGTTTATATACGCTCGGGTGCTCGCATGATCGTTTGTAAAGATTTACTTGCACAGACGATTATTCACGATGCTAACCAGCACCAAGCAACCTTCTTATATGCTTCACCGATGCATTTTCGTTTATTAGCCGCCGATGCATCGGGTGAGTTGATGCCGACATTGAAGAATGCAATATCGACTTCCGCAGGATTACCCCTTAATATTGCCGAAACTTTTGTTAAGCGGTTTAATCTGGCGGTAACTCAAGCTTATGGCATTATTGAAATAGGGCTGCCTTTGTTAGAGTGCTTATCTGGAAAGAAAAAGAATGCACAAGGTGTCGGCTTTCCCGCCGCTGGATTTTCTGTTGAATTATTGAATGATGATAATAAACCCGTTGCAGAAGGCGAGGTTGGTCGTTTGGCTATTCGTGGGCCAGGTATGTTTGATGCTTACCTTAAGCCTTGGCAAACCGCAGACCAAGTGATGGTTAACGGCTGGTTTATGACTGGAGACTTTGCGCAGAGAGACGTTGATGGTCGGATTGTCATTTGTGGACGTGAAAAGTCAATGATAAATGTATCTGGTAACAAAGCATTTCCTGAGGAAATTGAGGCGGTATTAGGCCGTCATAGTGCAATTGAAGAATCTCGTGTCTATGGCCAAGTGCATCCGCTGATGGGCGAGATTGTTTGTGCTGAGGTGGTTTTGGTCAAGAATGCAATATTAGATGTAGAGGATGTCTTGCGCTTTTGTCGTGTGCAACTTTCTACTTATAAAGTTCCTCAGAGGTTAAAACAGGTTGAGCATATTACACAAACTCAAAGCGGTAAGCTTAAGCGGGTTTAGTTGATATGAGTATTAAGTTACTGTGTCGTGCGCTCTATTCAAATAATAGAGAGGGAATAAAAAAATACAGTGTAAGTATATTATTAGCTCTAATTGTTTGGTTTATCTGGGGGCTTTATACCTATCCTGATGGCTGCTCCGTTCTCTATACGTATTGGCAGGTTTCTGTCACCATGACCTTTGGCTCTATTATTGCCGGAGCTACTAGCGAGGGAGGCGGGGCTATCGCTTTTCCGGTATTTACTAAAGTGTTACAAATTCCCGCTAGCGATGCGAAAGTGTTTTCTTTGGCTATTCAAAGTGTTGGTATGGTCGCGGCTTCCCTTGCTATTTTCATGATGCGCATTAAAGTGTTGTGGCGCGTGATTGCTTGGGTTAGTTTGGGGGGCGTATTTGGCATGTTGATCGGATCTCTCTTTTTAGCACCTGTATTAGCTCCCACTTTCATTAGAATGCTATTCACCGTGTTAGCGGTTAGCTTGGCCCTGACGCTGATTTTTCTGAGTTCAGGGTTTCGGTTGAGGCATACGGTGATGCCAGAGATAAGAGTAAAGGAAATCGGCATTTTATTAGTAGTGGGCGTACTGGGTGGTGTAGTTTCTGGTTTAGTCGGTAGCGGTATTGATATGATTTGTTTCTCGGTACTGGTTTTGTTATTTCGTGTTTGTGAAAGTATAGCCACGCCTACATCGGTGATTTTAATGGCGGTTAATTCGCTGATAGGTGTTTTATTACATCTTTTTGTCTTGGATGGAATTAATGAGCAAGTACAAGCCTACTGGTTGGCAGCAGTTCCTGTGGTCATCATTGGTGCGCCATTAGGAGCGTATTTTTGTAGTCGTATGCATCATTTGCATATCCGTTATTTGTTAATTGCGTTGATTTTTATTGAACTGCTCAGCTCTTTATGGATACTAGCTTTTGATGTTACATTGATTGCTTTTAGCGTTAGCATGTTAATGCTGTTTTTGAGCTTAATGGTCTGGATGAGTAAAGTGAAAACTTATGTCTCTTAAATTGATGGGGAATGTTTGTGATTAAATATTACTGGGAATGGTTTTTATTATTGATGGGGCTTGTGTATTGGGCTATTACAGCGCCAGCCATTTCAATTACAGGGACTATTTTGAGTGCTATATTGCCGCAAAAAATGGCACTCCGTTGCGGGCGATTCCTTTTGCAAAAAGATTTTCAGTTGTTCATTTTTTTATTAAAAATAACGGGCTTGCTGATTTTAGATGATAAAGAGTTAAAGTCTTTGACAGGGCATAAAGAAGCTATCATTATCGCGCCCAATCATACGGCCTTATGGGATATTGTTTTTATTGCCGCACAAGTTCCTGAGGCGGTGTGTGTGATGAAAGGGGCTATTTTAAGTAACCCGTTATTGGGTGGCGGTGCGCGGCTTGCAGGCTATATTCCTATAAACTCTATTAGCCAAATGTTAAAATTAGCAGTGCAACGATTAAAGCAGAACGAAACTTTATTAATGTTTCCTGAAGGAACACGTACAAAAACAGATGCTCAATGGCTGAACCCTTTAAAAGGCGGCGTTGCCTTATTGGCTAAACGAACTAAAGCGCCGGTAATCCCCGTTTTTATTCGTAGTAATACACGTTTTTACGAGAAAGGCTGGCCTTTATATAAAAAGCCTGAGTTCCCTTTGAGAATAAGCTTTAGTGTTGGTGAGCCAGTTTTAAAGCATGCAGATGAATCTGTGCAGGAATTTAGCCAACGTTTAGAGAAGATTTATTTGGATGAGTTAGCAAAACCACATCCTTTGCGTAGAGTAGCCAATCCTTAGTTATGAATAAACAGACTCAATTATCAAACAGTCACTTACTGCTCGTGCCCAGTTACAACACGGGTGCGTTATTGAAAGTCACAATAGAAGAAGCCTTGCAACAATGGTTGCCTGTTTGGGTCATTATTGATGGCAGTAATGATGGTAGTGAAGCTTTGTTAGTGCCATTGCAAGCACAATACCCTGATGCTTTGCGAGTAATAAAGCTTGCTCAAAATAGGGGTAAAGGTGCGGCGGTATTGGAAGGTATTACTCAAGCTCAAGTTAAGGGGTTTACACATGTGTTAACGATGGATGCCGATCATCAGCATTCCGCGGATTATATTAAGCAATTTATGCAGTGTTCCATTGATAACCCTGAGGCGATGATTTTAGGTGAGCCAGTGTTTGATGCTTCAGCGCCGATGATACGTGTTAAAGGGAGACGCATATCTAATTGGTGGGCAAATTTAGAAACTTTAGGCTGGGGCATTCATGATTCACTATTTGGCATGCGGGTTTATCCTATACAAGATTTAATCGCCGTAATGCATTCTACAAGCTGGGCAAGACGTTTCGACTTTGAGCCTGAAATAGCGGTTCGTATGGCGTGGCGCGCAGTTCCCATATTAAATATTGCTACCCCAGTGCGCTATATTGCCAAAGAAGAAGGCGGTGTTAGTCAGTTTAAATATGGTCGAGATAATGTTTTATTGATTGGCATGCATATTCGTTTATTTGCTGGTTTTTTGCTGCGCCTCCCTAAGTTGTTGTTAAGAAATAAGTAGGAGGAACTTTGGCATTCTTCATTCTTCAGTTTACACTTTAAGTGGGAGCGGCTTTAGCCGCGATAGTGGCATGAACTGTCGTGGCTAAAGCCACTCCCACGAAACATATTAATCAATAACCGCTCCCCAAAGAGTAAATAAGTTAAAATACCTGTATTTTGGTAAAGATTTCAGTAAGGAAAAGCATGTCTCAAGAATTGATCGCGGAATTAAAAACATTATTTATTGAAGGTTTGCATTTAGAAGATGTCAGTGCAGAAGAAATTGGGGCTGATGATCCTTTATTTGGTGAAGGCTTAGGGCTAGATTCAATTGACGCTTTGGAAATAGCCGTCCTATTAGACCGCCAATATGGCGTTAAAATTACGTCTGAAGATGATCGCAATCAAGCTATTTTTGCCTCATTAAATTCATTAGCTGAATTTGTCACGGCAAATAGAAGCAAATAATTAGGTTATGAAAGTCGTACTACGCAGCATTATTACCAGCTTACTATTTTTACTTTATCCTTATTTAGTTTATAGAGGAATACAAGAAGGCGTGGTTTGGTTTGCGCCTGCTATTATTGCCAGTATTTACTTATTTCAGGCAATAAAAGCGAAAACTTCGCGAGTGCGATTTAATAACTTAGATATTGTTTTTTTGTTGTTCTTGGGCAGTATTTTTTATCAAGACTTAGTGGCTAAGTTAATCCCTATTTTTATACAGCTGAGTTTGATGAGTTTTTTTGGTAAAACTTTGCGTAAAGGCAAAGGGCCGTCCTTGGTTGAGCGCTTTGCTAGTTTAGATTTTCCTGAAATCCCGCCAGTAATTAGCCGTTATTGTCGTCATTTAACGATGATGTGGACGGGTTTTTTTGCTTTTAATGTGGCTGCTTGCATTGTTCTCGCCTTATTTGCACCGGTATCATGGTGGGCGCTTTATACTGGGGTTATGATATTTCTACTATCAGGCGTGTTAATGATTGGTGAATATATCTGGCGGCATTTTTACTTTCGGACCATTAAAATGGAATTGCCTGATAAACCCATCCCAGGTGTTAAGGACTCAATGAAAAGTATGATTATTAATGGTCGAAGTATTTGGCTAGATGTACGAGCGAGTTAAAAGCTGATGATAAAGAAGATTGCTGTCGTATTTTTATTAAGTTTGCCAGCCATTGGCCTTGCTCAAGAGTCGATAGAAAGCGTTATGGCACGTATGAAGCCCGATATTGCGGTGCAAATTGCTTACCAAGAAACGCGTTATATGGGTTTGTTTGATGACGAATGGCATGGCAGTGGCTATTTATACGCCGAGATTCCAGATGTTATGCTTAAGCAGCAACTACAACCAGAAGTTGAAATGATGGCAGCAGAAGGCAGTCAGTTAACCTATTCAAAACCCGCGACGCAAACCTTTCATCAGTTACAAATAGATGAAAGCAATCCGATGATGGCGAGTTTGGCCGCGTTTAAAGGCATGATGACCGGTAATTTGGTTTATTTGCGCCAGCTTTATGATTTGAAATTCATCGTTTCAGAGCACTCATGGAAGCTAGAAATGGTTGCTAAAGATCATGAGCCAGAGGAAGATCCGATCAAAATTATTATGCAGGGCTTGAGTGAACAGGCAGCCAATAAAATGTCCGTTATCTTGCCTGATGGTGATCGTAGTACCTATGAATTAAGTCAGCCGCAACAAGGTTTGCTTATTAAAACTAAGCTAGTCGCTTTATTACAGTCACTTAAAGGCCAATAGATATGCGTCCTTCTTTGGCTTCGTTGTTCTTTTTCCTATGCTTACCGCTGTTAATTGCTGTAGCTGTTTTTACTACGCATTTTCAAACGAATATAGCCGCCTTTGTTATCGCGGGCGATAATGCCGAAGAAATATTATTAGCCAGCGAAATACAGTCTGGCACTTTATCACGGCGCTATATTCTGTCGGTTGATGCAGGAGAAGGTGAGCAGGTATCCGCGGTTTTTATACAGGGATGGCTAAGTCAGCTGAAATCTATCTCAGGAGTGGTTGATGTCTGGGCAACTGATGAAAAAAGAGGCGCTTTAGCTGCGTTATCTGCTCTTTATGCCCCACATGGTGCGCAAATATATAGCCGTAATCCAGAGCAAGCGCTTGCAGAAATATTGACCGAACCCGCTTTAGCTGAGCGTGCTGCAGGTTTAAAGCAAGCCTTGTTATCACCGCAAGCTCAGATGATTAAAAAGATAGTAGTGCAAGATCCTTTGCTGTTGTCTTTAAATGGCTTTAAAGATTTTGCCGCACAATTTAAAAATCAAAGTAATACAGCCTCGCAATACGCTAATTTTATTTTAGAAACGCAGATGTCTGGCATGGACGTGCCTGAGCAAATACAGATTCAAGAGAAAATTAATACGACTTTTGCCGCTCAAAAAGAATTAAGTCAGCAAAGCTATCAATTAGACATGACCGGCATTCCCTTGTTTGCTGCTGCAACGCAGTCAATGATGGAAACGGATATTAAGTTTGTTAGCATTATTTCAACGGTCGCGCTTACTTTATTATTTTTGTTTATTTTTCGTTCATTTCGGGTGATGTTCTGGGTTTTTTCCTTACTGATGACCGTTATGGCGGTGGCTGTTATCGTCACTAATCTTATCTTTGGCTCAGTGCATGGTATGACCATTGCTATTGGGTCAACCTTGATTGGCGTGTGTATTGACTACCCGATTCATGTCTTGGTGCACGCGCAAGGGATGGAACTAGAACAACGATTGGCGGTTATCAAAAAGATTCTTCCTAGTTTGCTGATGGG
>CBDVDU010000039.1:0-14124 GCA_965372825.1 uncultured Gammaproteobacteria bacterium
TTTTCGCTGGTTTCTTTGGTTTTTTCTGTCAGTTGAACTTTTTGTTCAGACGTTTTTTGAGTTAGTATTTGTTGGCGTTTGACGCTTTGCTGTTTGACCACTTTTTGTCGAGGTGGTTGTTTTCGGTGTGTACCTGAACTGGCTATTTTTTGTGCTGCTGGTGTCGGTTTGTCTAGCTTTTTACCTGCGCCAATTTGATTGCTTTGCGCTAAAAATTCAGCTTTTTTAGGTGCTTTTTTTGCTTTGTTAGTGACCAGAGTAATTTCTATGGATTTGCTGGTTTTGTCGGCTTTAGGTTTGGAGAAGTTAACACCTAAAATGAGCGCGGTATGAATAATCGCGGCAAAAAAGATACAAACCAGCAAAGTATCATTATTTGATAGTGGGGAAGGGCGTTGAAAAGTTTGTTCAGGCATTTTATGCAGATTTTGGCAGCATCGATTCAATATGATCCATCAATTGAGCACAGATATTGAGGCCAAATTGATTATCCAGTTCTTGTACGCAGGTGGGGCTGGTGACATTGATTTCGGTTAAGTAGTCGCCAATAACATCAATACCCACAAAGACTAGCCCTTTTGCTTTAAGTGTAGGACCTACTTGCTGAGCAATCCAGTAATCTCTTTCTGTTAAAGGTTGTCCTTGAGCGCGTCCACCGGCGGCAAGATTACCACGACTTTCGCCTTGCGCGGGAATGCGCGCTAATGCATAAGGGATAGGTTCGCCATTAACCAATAATATACGTTTATCACCGGCTTTTATTTCTGGTAGGTATTGCTGCGCCATGGCGTAGTTTGTGCCATGTGCGGTAATGGTTTCTATAATAACGCTGATATTGGGGTCATTGAGGCGCAAATGAAAAATAGATGCGCCACCCATACCGTCTAAAGGTTTGAGAATGATTTCTTGATGCTCTTGGAGAAATTCGCGTATTTGTCCAGCTTTGCTGCTGACTAAAGTTGCGGCACAACACTGAGGAAACCAAGAAGTGAAGAGCTTTTCGTTGGCATCACGTAAGGATTGCGGTTTATTAGCAACATAAACACCTTGTTTTTCTGCTTGCTCCAATATGTGTGTGGCATAAATATATTCTTGGTCAACTGGGGGGTCTTTGCGCATAATAATACTGCCCAATGCTGCCAAAGGAATGCTTTGTTCGCTGATAACTTCATACCATTGGTTCGCATCACGCTTTACGCGAATATGCTTGGTATGCGCGTAAGCTTCTCCATTAAGTAAGTATAAATCACCTAACTCCATATAATATAATTCCCAGTTTCGTGCTTGAGCTTCTAGCAGCATAGCAAAACTGGTGTCTTTTTTGATGTTGATGTGGTCAATTGAATCCATGACCATGCCAAGTTTAATCGTCACAATGCGTATCTCTTTGGTAAGTGATTATTCTGAGATTCCCTAGATAAGGAATGTGTACGAAATAATTTCGACACAATGGGGCGCGGATCTTAAGTCCGCTTTTTACAATGCAGGCTAAAGACCTACGACCCACTTTAAAGTGCATACTTTATTTTATGCATAGCCTACAATTCTAATATGTTTTTAGGTCTCTAAGGAATACGCGCTTTATAAAATCCGAAACTTTAGGTTACATAGCACTGCCAGTCCTTAGAGGACTGGCAGTGCTTTCGGGTATTATTTAATTTTGATTCCTAAGTAATTACATGATTAATGTTATTTTGCTTGCGAGTATAGCCTGTTTTTTACTCGAATAGTGTGAATATTTAATGAGATGCAGTGCATTGTAAATATATTCTTGTTTACCTTTGTGTAAAAACTTGGTATAAAGACGGGCTAACTTTGAATAAAGGCTCATTAGAGGTGAATCATGTCTAAAATTTGTCAGGTAACGGGTAAACGCCCTATTACTGGTAACAATGTATCGCACGCACACAATAAAACAAGAAGACGTTTTAATCCAAACTTACACCACCATAGATTTTGGGTGGAAAGTGAAAACCGTTGGATACGCTTAAGATTAACTGCAAAAGGTATGCGTATTATTGATAAAAAAGGTATTGATGCTGTTTTAGCTGATATGCGTAAACGTGGCGAAAAAGTTTAAGGGGATATACTCATGCGCGATATAATAAAATTAGTTTCTTCAGCGGGTACTGGACATTTTTATACAACAGATAAAAATAAACGTACTATGCCGGAAAAAATGGAAATCAAAAAATTTGACCCTGTTGTACGTAAGCACGTTATGTACAAAGAAGCAAAAATCAAATAATACTATTGATTCTCCTTTGGTTGCCTTAGTTGTAACCTTCCACAGCTGGCTTTTAGTCTAGCTGTGTAAGCGCGACAATCCCTTTCTTAGGGGTTGTCGTATTGCTTACTTGTCACTTTGAGCTTTTTAGCTTTTCTAGTACATCTTTTAGTTTTTCAGTTTGTTTGTACAGCATTCGGTATTGCTTTTTAGCGTTATCTAATTCGTTGCTTAATCGTGCATTTTCTGTTTTTAATAATTGATTTTCTTGTTGTAAATCGAGTTCTGTTTCTTGGTTTAATGAATCAGGTTTGCTGGTTTGTTGATCAATAGTGCTAGATATATCTTTTGCAGAAGGCTCGCCCCTCTCAAAAAAGATATGACTTTTTTGGTCATTATCATCAATGGCAAAAGTTGCCTCACCTGTGTGGCTGATATTTTTAGGTGCACTCTGCATACCGCCCTTTAGGATTACAGCATCAATTTTATTTTTGATCAGAGAAAAGGCCGCCGCTTCACTTAAAGTGCCATCTGCGCAAATAATAATAACTTTTTTAGTTTCTTTTTTTAAATCTTTGATATGCATGCGCAGCGAAAAGAAAGGAAGATTTCTGCTACCTTCTATATGCGCTTCATTGTATTCATTGACGGGGCGTATATCTAATATGAGCGACGTCAGATCTTTAGCTTGCTCATGTAACAATTCTGGATAAGTAATATACTTGAGTGCAGGTTTTTTAATTAGACTAATAAAACGCTCTTTATCGATACGCGATAGCACCATATCGGTAGCGGCAGTAATGGTCATGCTTCTAGGCGCACCTGAGAGCAATGAATCTTCGCCAAAAGTTTCGTTTTCACCCAATTCAGTTAATATTATTTCTTTTGCTCGTTCAGAGGCTTTGCGACTTAAAGTGCAGCGGCCTTCTCTGACCAAGTAATAATAATCTCCGACATCACCTTGGTGAAAGAGAACGTCCCCTTTTTCTAGTTTAACTTCCTGTAAGCTCATGAGGACTTGTTGTAAGTTCATTGCAGGCAGGCGCTGGAAGATAGGCGACTTTAATAATGCAGACATCCAGTCGCCCTTATTGTTGGCTTCTTTTTCTGAACCCTCATTATCTATCATATAAACACTTTCCTTTTCTTCATACTCTACTTCTTTTTGCTCAAATGCGTTGAGATTTAAACTGATATAGCGGACATTACTAATGGCTCGTGCGGATATTTTACGAGGAAACTGATGGGCTAGTGCGAATTTAGCTGAGTCAGAATCTGCATTGATGATTTCTACTTTTAGTGTTCCCGCTTCTAAAGAAACGCTGCCGCCTAGAAGGTATATAAAGGCCTCAGTGCTGTCGTGCCGAGTAAACAGAAAGTCCCCTTTAGGTATTTCAGACACACTAATCTCGGCACATAATAGGTTAAACTGTTGTGCAGGCATGGTGACCAGCGGAAAAGATTTGCGCAGGTTTTGAGCTTCTATTGAATTAGGGTCTATAGCCATTAAAACTCATTTTATTAAAAGTGCATTTTTTAATTATAGGTTTCAAACCTATCTTGTGCTAGTGAATATTTTAGAGTGTAGCTAAAAGGGGGGATTCTATTTCTGATAGTTTGTACATTGCTGCTAGTTATAGCGTAGCTTGGTGTAAAATACTGTGAATAGGTATGATAAATTACAATAGGTTTTTATATGTCCGGAAATGAAAGGCAGTTTCTCCCACTTAATATAGCAGTATTGACTGTTTCTGATACACGTACAGAAGAAGATGATGTTTCGGGGAAGACATTAGTAGAGCGCTTAGAGTCCGGTGGCCATCATTTATTTAGCAAAGCCATTGTTACTGATGATATTTATCAAATCCGAGCGACTGTTTCTTCATGGATTGCGGATGAGCAGGTGAATGTTATTATTAGTACTGGCGGCACTGGTGTAACGGGCAGAGATGGTACACCTGAAGCAATTGAGCCCTTATTGGATAAAACTTTATCAGGTTTTGGTGAAGTCTTTAGAATGCTGTCTTATCAAGATATTAAAACGTCGACCATACAATCGCGGGCTGTTGCTGGTGTAGCGAATGCGACTTATATTTTTTGTTTACCTGGATCTGCCAGTGCTTGCCGCACGGCTTGGGATAGTTTAATTAGTGAGCAATTAGACTTTAGGACTAAGCCATGTAACTTAGTGCAGTTAATGCCGCGACTTTTGGAGAAATAAATGCATCCAGTAACGCTTTTTTTAAGTGCTTTATGTGCCTTTATTGCTGTGGCAATGGGCGCATTTGGTGCGCATGGTTTGAAAGAAATTTTAACGCCTGATATGTTAGCTGTGTATAAAACCGCAGTTACTTATCAGATGTGGCATGCGCTTGGACTAGGTTTGATAGCCTTGTTACGCGCACAAAACCCTGAAGTTAATTTATTAAAATATGCTGCATGGGCTATGTTTTCTGGCATTATTTTATTTTCTGGCAGTTTATATTTATTAAGTTTATCGGGATTGAAATGGTTAGGCATGATTACGCCGATGGGTGGTCTATGTTTTCTAGCTGCATGGGCATTAGTTATGGCTTTTTCTTTTAAATCTTTCAAGTCAAATTAACTATGGATAAACGCATCGGTCGAGCCACTTCAGCTCATCAAACGCATGAAGAGTTGCCATCAGATCATGAAGATAAATTTATAACAGTGCTGCATAGCATTATCCATTTTGCGGTACGCATTCTGGCAGTGTTAATGGTCGCAGTTATACTTTGGGGCGTCGCTGATGTGATCTTAGTGCTGTATAGGCGGTTAATGGCACCGCCGGTAATGCTACTGAATATGAGCGATATTTTATCCATGTTCAGTGCCTTTCTCGTGGTTCTGATTGCGATAGAAATATTTCTCAATATTACCTTATATATACGCAAAGACGTTTTACCAATAAAGCTAGTAGTCGCTACTGCTTTAATGGCTGTTTCTCGAAAAATTATTGTTTTTGATTTCAATCAAATTGGCCCCCTATATATTTTTGCAATTGCATCTGTGGTTTTGGCTCTGGGTATTACCTATAGTCTGATTTCACGAAAGCCCAAACAAGTCGATACCGAGCATAGAGAGTAATAGATATGACAGATACAAAGCTACAAACCATTTACCTTAAAGATTACCTCGTGCCTGAATATTTAATTCAGACAGTCGATTTAAACTTTATTCTCGATGCTGAACATACGCGCGTTGTTTCGCGTTTAACACTTAACTCGAACCCAGACAGTCAAGTTAAGCATGCGCCTTTGGAATTATTAGGCGAAGATTTGAGTTTAGTAAGCATTGCCTTAGATGGTGTGGCGTTAACTGAAAGCCAATATCAGCTAACGGATGAAGCGCTGATCATTGCTCAGGTACCGCAAAACCAAAGCTTTACTTTAGCCATTGAAAATACGGTTAATCCACAGGCAAATAGCGCATTAGAAGGCTTGTATATGTCGAATGACATGTTATGCACGCAATGTGAGGCGCAGGGCTTTAGAAAGATTACTTATTTTCTGGATAGACCCGATGTCATGAGTCGATTTACTACGACCTTAGTGGCTGATAAGACGCTCTATCCTGTTTTGCTTTCTAATGGTAATAAAGTCGCGCAAGGTGAACTAACCGAAAATCGCCACTGGGTAACTTGGGAAGACCCTTTTCAAAAGCCCTGCTATTTATTTGCCTTAGTTGCTGGGCAATTAGAGTGTATTGAAGATCACTTCACGACCATGAGTGGCCGTGATATTACCTTGCAAATTTTTGTTGAAGCGCATGACATTGATAAATGTGCTCATGCTATGCAATCGCTTAAAAACTCTATGCGTTGGGATGAGGATACTTACGGTCGTGAGTATGATTTAGATCTGTATATGATTGTTGCCGTTGGCCATTTCAATATGGGGGCGATGGAAAATAAAGGTCTGAATGTCTTTAATACTAAATTTGTATTGGCGCGCCCTGACACGGCAACCGATATGGATTATGAACATATTGAAGGGGTTATCGGTCATGAATATTTTCATAACTGGAGTGGCAACCGCATTACTTGTAGAGACTGGTTTCAACTCAGCTTAAAAGAAGGCTTTACCGTTTTCCGCGATCAGGAATTTACTGCTGATCAAACGTCCAGAGCAGTTAAACGAATTGATGATGTGATTGCCTTGCGTACCCGTCAATTTGCAGAAGACACAGGGCCTTTAGCTCACCCTATTCGCCCTGAAGCATATATAGAAATTAATAACTTTTATACGTTAACCGTGTATGAAAAAGGCGCGGAAGTGGTGCGCATGATTCAAACTCTATTAGGAGCAGAAAACTTCCGCAAAGGCTCGGATTTATATTTTCAGCGGCATGATGGTCAGGCGGTAACTTGCGAGCATTTTGTACAAGCAATGGAAGAGGCGAGTGGTAAAGATTTAAGTCAATTTAGACGCTGGTATGCACAAGCGGGAACGCCAACATTAAGCGTTGAAGCAAATTACAATGCAGAACAGAAAAGTTTAGCGCTGACTTTAAGCCAAAGCATTCCAACACAGAGTAATGTAGCTGTTTTACATATTCCCGTGAAAGTCGCTTTATTTACTGATGATGGTTCAGTGATTGCGCCTAGTGTTTCAGGTTACCAAGAAACAGATAATGAAGTGACACTGGAATTAACAGAAGCCAGTCAAACATTCGTTTTTGAAAAGGTAACAAGCACTCCGCATATTTCTATATTACGTGGATTTTCCGCGCCGGTTAAATTAAAGATGGAAAGACCATTAACCGAGTTAGCGTTTTTATTACAGCATGATAATGACAGCTTTAATCGATGGGAAGCGGGGCAACAATTAACCACGACTATTATCTTTGATTTAATCGATGCGCTTAAGCAAGGCCAAACATTAACTTTACCTGATATTTTATCTGCTAGCTTTAAAACTATTTTAGAGCAATCATGGACTGACTTATCGTATTTATCCTGTTTACTGGCCTTGCCTAGCGCCAATTATTTAGCCGAACAAATGGCTGTGGTTGATGTGGTTGCCATACATCAAGCGAGAGATTTTGTTAAGCGCAGTCTTGCCGAACAGTTGATTGAGCAATTTAGTGCGCTTTATCAAGCAAACCATAAAGAAGAATCAGGACAGCTGAGCGCAGAAGCCATTGGCCGCCGTAGGATTAAAAATATCTGTTTGGATTATTTAAGCCAATTAGAAACGCAGCAAAGTTATCAACTAGCCAATGAGCAATTTGCTAGTGCTAAGAATATGACCGATCAAATTGCTGCGTTAGGCGCGTTAATCAATAGCCAAAACCCTGAAAAATCAGCCAGTTTAGAACGTTTTTATCAGCAATGGCAAGGTGAAGCTTTAGTGATTGATAAGTGGTTTAGTTTACAAGCGATGAGTACTCAAGCGGATACGTTTAGTGTGGTACAAAGTTTGTTACAACATTCGGCATTTGATTTAAAAGCGCCGAATCGAGTACGCGCACTTATTGGCGCTTTTAGTCAGTCTAACCCACTACACTATCATGCTGAAAATGGCCAAGGCTATCAGTTCTTAGCGGATCAAGTGATTGCTTTAAATAAAATTAATCCACAAGTGGCTTCGCGAATGGTTAGTGCTTTAACTCAATGGCGACGTTTTGATAAAGCGCGCCAAACTTTGATTAAGCAGCAGTTAGAGCGCATTATTAATACCGAGCATATTTCTAAAGATGTCTTTGAAATAGCGAGTAAGAGCTTGGGCTGAGGGATAAAGACAAGGTGTGGGAGGGGCTTTAGCCACGACTTGTATAAAATCGTGACTAAAGCCCCTCCCACAATATATTCTCTTTTTGGCATATTTCTCTTAATACCCGTTAATAGCGCAACTTATACCAAGCACGGCCCATGATTTCATGGATAACTAATGAGTTTTTCTCTAGTGCTTTGGCTGAAGGTAAAAAGCTGAACACATCGATTTTTCCTGGCCCAGATAAAAACTCTGTCGGTGCTGCTAGTACTTGTAAACCTTGTTGTTCAAACTGTTCAACGGCTCTGCGCATGTGCAAAGCATGAGTTACCAGAAGAATGCGTTGTATGCCTTCCTGATGTAATATTTCTTGTGTATAGCGAGCATTTTCAGCCGTATTTCGACTACGATGCTCTTGCCAACGTACGGTCTGATGAAATTCATTATTGAGCACATCGCTCATCACTTTAGCTTCAGAGGGTCGTTCTGGGTCAAGAACCATTCCACCACTGACCAATAAGGGTAAATGGGTTTGTTTTGCTAGTATTGCGCCGTAGCGGACGCGTACTAAAGTGTTATCTTTTAAGGTGATTTTCTGTGCATATTCACGTGCAGGATCACGTAAGCCGCCACCTAAGATAACAATCGCTTGTGCGGAAAAATTTTCTAATGCTTTATTATTTAACGGTGGATAAATTTCTTGCGTGGCCGCCAAGTATTTTGTGACTAGCGGTAAGCTAAGCAGCAATAGCATAAGGAGTGAAAAACTGATTAACGTCATTGCAAAACTCCTGTGTTGATCTAATAAAAATAGCCCCGTAATCCCGACAATCAATAAGCTAGCCATCGGTAATAACAGGGTTTTGATAACATATATAATAAAAATATCCATGCCTCTATAATAGCAGCTAACTAATTAAACTAGCCCGAACTTTATAGCTAATCAACTTAAACAACGCTTATGCAAACCGATGCTGAGATGCTTTCACCTTGCCCTTTTTCTAAGGGCTATAAAATCCCCGTGCGACAGGCTTGGTTTCTATTAAAGGGATTTTATGTTTATCGTTTGATTTTATCCGGCTTGTTTTTAAGTATGTATTATTCGCGGATAGGTCAGCTTATTATTCTGCCTGAATATACTCGGTTGTATTTACTGACTAGTTTTAGTTATTTAGGCATGACTTTAATCGGGTGGGTATTTATTTTTAAGCGTGTTGCTAGCTATGCAGCGCAAGCACAACTACTTGTTTTTACCGATATTTTCCTGATTACCTTGATTATGCATGCTTGCGGCGGGATTGCGAGTGGAGTAGGAGCGCTGATGTTAGTATCTACAGCGGCAGGTGGACTGTTAATTGGTGGTCGTTGTGCAATGTTATTTGCTGCTATTGCCAGCTTATTTATTTTTGCCGAACAAGCTTATGTTTTTCGCATGGGGGATTTTAAAAGTGCTTATTATCCTTATGCGGGTATGTTGGGCGCGGCTTTTTTTACCATAGCCATGCTGTCTTACTTTTTAGCTAAACGGTCAGAGCAGACGGCTTTAATTACTTCACAGCAGCAAGAAACCATCATCTCTTTAGAAGAGTTGAATCAATATATTATCCAGAATATGCAGTCGGGAATTATTATTACCGATCAGCAACAAAGGATAACTCGATATAATCACGCCTGTCAGCGCTTATTAGGGCGTAATAGTTTACCTGAGACTTTAGCGGATATTTCGCTTTCATTTGCGCATGCTTTTGAGCAATGGGCTGCTAATCCTAGTAAAGATTTTTTGCGCATTTCAGTGCCAGGCCAGGCAGATTTACATGTGCATTTTACTTCCCTGCCTACTCGGCATGCGCTTTTTTTTATGATCACTCTGGATGATGTTGCCTTATATAACCAACGTGTGCAGCAAGGCAAGCTGGCCTCTTTAGGAATGCTGACTGCCAATATTGCGCATGAAATTCGTAACCCCTTAGGAGCAATAAGCCATGCAGGTCAGTTATTAGCAGAATGCCCGCAATTATCAGGTGCAGACTTACGCTTAACTGAAATTATTCAAGCCCATGCTTTAAGAGTAAACTCCATTATTGAAGATATTTTGCAGCTTTCGCGTAGAACGGATTCAAAGCAAGAGCGGATGCATCTGGCGGCATGGCTGCCAGAGTATTTAGCTATTTTTGAGGTAGAAAATCGCGGGCAGACAAATCAATTTAATATCTCAGTAGCAGAGGAGGTGCAAGACATACTCTTTGACCCCGGACATTTAACGCAAATTCTAAATAATCTCTGTGAAAACGCTTTAAAATACGGCTATGTCCCTGATCAAGAGATTGAAATTAAAGTGACCACTTTTTTTAATCAACCTTGTTTGCAGGTTATTGACCACGGACAAAATATCTCTAAAGCAACGACAGAACATTTGTTCGAGCCATTTTTTACTACCTCTAATTCAGGTACAGGATTAGGTTTGTATATTTCTCGTGAATTAGCTGAATTAAATCAAGCCTCATTAAGTTATCAGGCTTTAGCGGATGGTAGTTGTTTCCGTTTATGTTTATCGAGTGCAGAGCAGAATGAAATTAAATTATGAATAAAGCGCAAGCCTTAATTATTGACGATGAAGCGGATATCCGAGAACTCTTGGAAATCACCTTAAATCGCATGGATATAGAAACGAAAACGGCTGAAAACTTGAGTAGTGCGCACGCCTTATTAAAAGAACAGAACTTTAACCTCTGTTTAACAGATATGCGTCTGCCAGATGGTGATGGTTTGGATTTACTATCTACAATTCAAGTTGAATTCCCTAAACTGCCAGTGATTGTTATTACTGCCCACGGCAGTGCTGAGGCAGCAGTTAAAGCAATGAAACAGGGCGCATTTGATTTTTTATCTAAACCTGTTGATTTAAAAGTATTACGCCAATTAATCAGCAATGCTCTAAAAGCCAATTTTTCTCCTAAACAAGATAGACGCTCTAGAAATACCTTATTAGGTGAGTCTGAGGCGATGTGTCAAATTCGGGCAAAAATCAGCAAAATTGCGCGTAGCCAAGCCCCCGTTTATATTAAGGGTGAGTCAGGCTCAGGTAAAGAATTAGTTGCTAGTCTGATACATAAGCAAAGCGCCCGTTCCGAATCGCCATTTATCGCCGTAAACTGTGGCGCGATTCCCGCAGAGCTTATGGAAAGTGAGTTTTTTGGTCACAAAAAAGGCAGCTTTACTGGCGCAAATGGTGATAAACAAGGTTTGTTTCAAGCCGCTGAGGGAGGCACTTTATTTTTAGATGAAGTTGCTGACTTACCTTTAGTATTGCAAGTTAAATTATTACGTGCGATACAAGAAAAGAAAGTTCGCGCCATTGGTAGCCAGCAGGAAGAAGCAGTTGATGTTCGTTTATTAAGTGCCACACATAAAGATTTGGCGCAATTGGTTCAAGAAGGAACCTTTAGGCAAGATTTATATTATCGTATCAATGTTATCGAACTGAATGTTCCTGCACTACGTAATCGTAATGAAGATATTGTCCAGTTGAGTGAATTTTTTCTTAGTAAAATTGCTAACGCTAATCAGTTTAGCGCGTTAAAATTTTCGTCAGGTGCGTTAAAGGCATTAAAGCAATATAAATTTCCAGGCAATGTCCGTGAACTAGAAAATATTTTGGAGAGAGCGGTTGCTTTGCATGATGGTGAAGTCATTACTGAGGAAGACTTAGACTTACATTCAGCGACAGCTCAGCTACCCGACCCCGGAACCTACAATCCAATTATGGGTTCTTTAGAAGACTATTTAGAAGACATAGAGAAACAGGCGATTAGTGAAGCGCTAGAACAAAATAAATGGAACCGTACTGCGACGGCCAAGCAGCTCGGGATGAGTTTTCGCTCCTTACGATATCGATTAAAAAAACTAGGGCTGGAGTCATAATGAGAAACGGTATTTTAGGGCTAATACTAAATCTAGCTGTGTACAGTGGTGCGCTGTTTGCAGAAACAGGGCAAGATTTATTTAGAGCCGCAATCCAAGGTCAACCAGAACGAGTACAGACCATTCTCTCGTCAGGCGGGGATGTTAATAGCAAGGTTCGTGGGCGTACCGCGATAATGGTGGCTGCGTACAGTGGAAATTATCGTGTTATGCAAGTATTAATTGCTTATGGTGCCAATGTAAATTTAGCTGATAACCACGGCTCCACAGCATTAATGGATGCTATTATTTTTGGTGATCCGCGCTTAGTAAGATTATTAATTAGTGCGGGAGCTGATGTTAATGCAGAAGATAAGCTGGGTGTACGTGTATTAGTTAAAGCCAAGAAATCAGGCCATACGCAGTTACTTAAGGTTCTGGAAGAGGCAGGAGCTAAAGAGCGGGAAGAAGTTAAAGTCGAAGCAGAGCCCGCTGAAAAGAAAGAAGCCGAGAGTACAGAAAAGCAAAAGGCTGAATAGTTTTTTGCATTCGCTCATTTCTGGTCGAGAATATTTTTGTTAAAAGGTCGCTTGCACTGTATATGTGAAGCGGAGCTTCGAAATAGGCATTTTCAAATAGAGAGGCTGTGAAAGGATTATTCATTTTTAAAGCAATGGGTTAAAAATAAGACAATTCAATAACGGTTAGGGGCGCAGTGCTTTAGCCTGCTCTTACGCCAATAAAAGCAGGGCTAAAGCACTACGCCCCATTTTCCTTTTAATAAGGAGAAGTACTATTAGCTTAATATAACCAATTGATAAATATTAAATTAATAATTTCATAGCCTCAGAATTTGGAAACGAGAAAAATATCAATAAGGGATGAGCATAAAATAACTTCGACAAGTCTGGGGCGCGGATCTTTAGTCCGCTTTTTAAAATGCAGTCTAAAGACCAGCGCCCCTTTGATAATGTAAAAGTTATTTCGTGCCTGTTCCTAAGGAATGCACATTTTATAAAACCCGAAACTTTATGTCATGTAGCACTGCCAGTCCTTTGAGGACTGGCAGTGCTTTCGGATATTATTGAATTTTGATTCCTAAGCTATGTAGATAGCAAGTAACTTCTCATGATCTTCTGGCATACTATATTAGTCATTTACCTGCGAATAATGAGAAGTTACGATACCTAAGCTTTGTAAGGTTACTTTTTGGATTTTTTGGTGTTAGATTTCTTCTTTTTTGCTTTTGTATTAAGCTGTAGATTATCCTTATTTTTGGCAATAGTTTTCTCGCCTATGCCTTTGACATTCGCCAAATCATCAATGCTCGCAAATGGGCCATTTGCTTTACGATAGGCAACAATCGCATCCGCTTTTTTTAAGCCTACACCTTTTAAAGACTCAGACATTTCCTGAGCACTTGCCTTATTTATATCAACAGGTGCCGCAAAAATATTAAATGACACCAACAGTAAAGCCCATAATAATTGTTTCATGCATAATCTCCGTTTATATAGCTAAATTATGAGTATAGTTCAAAGATAGAGCTTGGCAAGCTAGCGAATAAGATATGTGGCAATTTTTCTTAGAAAATTGACAAAGATCACAATAAACACTAGACTTTAAATCAATAAATAACTGATAAATAAGAAAATGTCTGAAAATACTGACACAAATACATTTACGCAAAGAGACTTATTGCAGCATTTGCTACAGGCGGCTCAACATTCGGTCACACGAGAAGAAATGGCCAGTCAATTTACTCGTGCGGAACAACTCAGTTTAGAGCGTTTTGAGCAAGTTGATAAAAGATTTGAGCAAGTGGATAAAAGATTTGAGCAGGTGGATAAACGGTTTGACGACATAAAGCTAGAAATTAGGGAGCAGGGGAAAAAACACGACCGCCTCTCTTGGGCTATCTTTTCAGGTATGCTGGCGATCTTGTTTAAAGATGTTATTGTTAAAGCATTGGGCATTTAAACCTTACCACTAGATGTCCTGATTTAAGCTGGTAGTCTTTTCTCTAAGCAAGGAATCAAATCTGACACCACTGACGGACGTGAACGGTTACCGCTAAGGAATCAAAATTCAATAACATCCGAAAGCACTGCCAGTCCTTCATAATCTAAAGTTTCGGATTTTATTTAATATGCATTCCTAATGAGTTATTGCGGCAATAATCTTTTTACAAATAAATAGCTCTGACCAGGATTAAACGCCTATCATTTTCGACATGATTCGGGGCTCTATAAGGTGCGTTTC
>CBDVDU010000040.1:0-13764 GCA_965372825.1 uncultured Gammaproteobacteria bacterium
TTGAGGGTTCTGGAGAGAGCGTAATCGCAGTACCTGTCAAATATACATTTACACAATCTGAACTTGCAGAAATGAGTACGCCGCAGTTGGTTGCTTTGGCCAAGGCCCCTAAAGGAGAGCGTTCAGCTGTTTTAGACACGGCTGCAATCGAGGCTAAATCCGAAGATACGCCGATCACTACTCATATAATTAAGGCTGCTGTTAAGGCATCTGCTGAAGCTGTTGAGTACACTGAGCCTTCAGCGGAAGAGAAAGCCGAAGCGATAAAAAAAGATCACAGATCAGCAATGAGTAAGGTAAGTAAGCTAGGTGAGGTATTAAGCGGGCTTGATACAACGCTTGTTAACAGCGAGGAAGTTGTCAGCTGGAAATCCTATTTGGATGAAATTAAAGAATCAATTACAGCTCTTGAAAAACAACTCGGGTATTGAACTCACGAAAAATTTTATTCGCTAGAATAGATAGAGGTGCTGATTTAGGGCGTTTAATATGCAGAGGGAATAGGGCGTTAAAGAGATGATGCTTAACTGTGTTTAATTCGCCCATGTTTAACTAATCGTGACTTGATTGCTCCCGCTGTTCTGCCGTGATGCTTGGATATTTCCTCTATCTCAATATCGGCATCATAAGCATGAAGCAGTCTATTATCCTCTTCTTCGTCCCACGGTTTTCCTGCGCTGTCAGGTAGATTTTGTTGCCGCATCATTGTTTTTTGTTGTTTTTCTAGGGCAGTAAGCGCTGTAAATAATGCTCTAACTGTATTGGGTGATTGATACGGGCTGTCCTCTGGAAATTGTTCACCTGTATTTGGATCAATTCCGTCGGACAATGCTTTTATAATCAATATTACTTTATCTAATTCCATATAGAGTGTCTCCATACTTTAAGGGGGTTGTAGAGAAGTTTTCTCGGTTGTAAATCAGCATGCTATTGTTCAGTTTTTTTAAAATAGGGATATACACTTAAATGTAAATTAAGAGCTAAAAAATAGAAGTCAGATCAATTTTAGTCTTAAAAATATTGAGAAAGACATCACTCACTCTCACTAATTAAAGTCAAAAAATGAACAGGCAAGGCGACCGGCTTGATATAGCATACCAACTTACTTTAGTTTATGTAGCACTGCCAGTTCTTAAAGGACTGGCAGTGCTTGGTTTCGACTTCGGTATATTATTGAATGCCGCTCGCCCAAGAGTAACTAATATCAATTTATCTATTCGTATGCAAGCGCTATAAAAAATAACTTTGGGCTTATTGCCAAAAAATGAGCAATTATGCAGGTTAAGATTTTCAGGTGAAGAGACTTATTAGTCTTTACCTTTTTGGAGTTAGTGTCGATTTTCAATAATGTCAAAATTAAAGTAAACGCCTAACTTTTGATGAAAATAGCGAGAAACCCTGTGGCTAAAATCGTAGTATGCAATGGTATTTGACCATACATACGCGCACTTATTCGGTCAAAAAGACGGTGTTAGCTTTTTAGAGTAATATACATCAATATAAAGGACGGATTTGTCCATAAGTAACATGATATAAAATCAACCCTAAAACTTTAATATTCATCCGATTTTTTTAAAAAACATACCTAATTACCCATAAGTCTCCGCTATTTTAAAAAATAGCCAACCAAACACCTCGTCATTCCTGCATTCTCTTAGCAGGAATCTAACAAACACTAAATAGATTCCCGACAAAATACTTCGGGAATGACGTGTTATAACAAAGTGTTGCAGCTCCTTTGTTCTAACTTGGAAGAAGCTCATGGGTAATCAGGAAACCATATGACTAAAAAATAACTAGAAAATATGACACAGAATAGCTTTTATTGGCATGACTATGAAACATTTGGAGTCGATCCTCAGCGGGATAGAGCGGTTCAATTTGCTGGGATTCGGACGGATTTTGATTTTAATATTATCGGTGAGCCGTTAGTAATTTATTGCAAGCCAGCTGATGATACTTTGCCACAACCTGAAGCCTGTTGCGTGACCGGGATTACGCCGCAATTAGCCGCTGAAAAAGGCAAGCCCGAAGCGGAATTTATTGCTTTAATTCATGAGCAGATGGCGCAAGCAGATACCTGTACTTTAGGTTACAACAATTTACGTTTTGATGATGAAGTGACGCGAAACCTTTTGTACCGTAACTTTTACGATCCTTATGCGCGTGAATGGCAAAATGGTAATTCGCGTTGGGATTTGATCGATTTAGTAAGGACGATGCATGCTTTACGTCCTGAAGGTATGCGCTGGCCAGTGGATGCTGAAGGGCGTATTAGTTTTCGTTTAGAAAAGTTAACGGTAGAAAATGGCATTGCTCATGAAGACGCACATGATGCCTTATCTGATGTGCATGCTACCATCGAGATTGCGCGATTAATTAAACAAGCACAACCTAAGTTATTTCAATTCTTCTTAGATAACCGAGGCAAGCACCAAGTAAAACAGTTATTACAGTTGGGGAGTTTTACGCCGGTTGTACATGTTTCTGGTATGTATGGCGCGGACAAACAATATTTAGCCTTGGTTTTACCGATATGCCAAGATCCCAGTAATAGTAATGGGATCATTGTTTATGATTTGTCGGTTGACCCTAGTGCTATGCTTGGCTTGTCTGTAGAAGAAATACAGAAACGTATTTTTACTGCTAAGGCTGACTTGCCTGAAGGTGTTGAACGTATTCCGTTAAAAACGATTCATATCAATAAGTGTCCTATTATTGCACCGGAAAAAGTTTTGCGTCCGAATGATGCCGAACGTTTGCAAATTGATAGAGAGCAATGTTATCTACACCGAGATTTAATTCAACAGTCGCAAGATATTATTGCCAAACTTACTCAAGTTTTCAGTGCTAGAAAATATGCTGCTGATAGCCATCCTGACCCTGATTTAATGATTTATAGCGGCGGCTTCTTTTCTGCTGCTGATAAGCAAGTGATGAATACTATTCGGGAATTGAAGCCAGAAGAATTAGCGGATTATACTATTCCAGCGAGTGATTCAAGATTAGTTACTATGTTGTTTAGGTATCGAGGTCGAAACTTCCCAGAAACTTTGAGTAAAGAAGATCAAGTTTTATGGAAAGCATTTTGTCGGGAGCGCTTAAGTGATGTACAGCAAAATGGTTTTCTTGATTTTACGACTTTTAGCGAATCCATAAGCAAATTAAAACAGCAAGATGGCCTGGATATTCAATTGCTTAATGCTTTAGAGCAGTATGCTATGGAATTGAAAGCAAGGATAACTGAAGATTAGTTTGTTCAATCTAGGTATATGAAGGAACTCTTATAGTGTTCGTGTCACTTTTCAATAGTGAGTTATACTTAAAAACTATCAATGCATGGAATTTAATGCACCTTATAGGATAATACTTTATGAATAATAAAAATTTCCTACTGATTCTCGTTACCCTTAACTCTTCGGTAGTTATTGGCGCAGAATTTAATTCTCAAATTTTCACCGTTTCTGGAAGCTCAGTCAGTTATTTACCTTTTTCTTTATCGGAGTCTTCTCTTGTTGATGTCGCAACAAGTAGTGCTTTTATTGATCCGGAGATTTTTCTTTTTTCTGGTGGGATTGGCAGCTTAGGCGATATGCTGGCAAATGATGATGATAGCTGTTTATCGGTTGATTGTGGCTTAGTGGGTAATAACCAATTTAATGCTTTAATTAATGACTATAGCTTAACATCAGGGGACTATACAGTCGCATTAGGCGCGAGCGACCTAACTGAATCAGAAGCACGTTCGGGGCTAAATTTAGATACTTCATTAATTATTGTCGACAAATCTGAAGTTTTATTAATGGTAGGGGATGAAAATTTAATTATTCCTGGAGAAGGCACGGGCTCAGGAACGAGTTCGCTTATCGACTTTGCTACTACTATCATTGATACAGGATCTAATACGGTCAATACTGCCGTGGCCATTATTGAATTATGTACTAGTAACGCTGATAGTATTGAATGTAGTGATTTGCAAGAGGCCACTGAAGAGCAACAGGTTCTTGCTGTACAAAGTATTACCCCAGAAGAAATTAATGCCTTTAATTCCTCTAGTGTCGCAACGGCTAGTAATAGCTCAGCTGGAATTCATACACGACTTGAAAATGTTAAAACAAAAGGTTATTCAGGCGGCTTGAATATTTCAAATATATCACTATCAGGATCTGGAGCTGGGGATACTGATAACTCCATACTTCCTAATCATTTTGGACTATTTATCAATGCGAATGGCGGCTTTGGAAAGAAGCAGCAAACTATTAATGAGGCTGGGTATCAATTCAATAATGGCGGCATCACTGTAGGGCTTGATTCTGCTATCAATGAAAATTTTATTTTGGGCCTAGCTTTTAATTACACCCGTACTGATAATAACTTTAGCAATCAAGCAGGAAGCCTTATCAGTGATGCTTATACGGGCTCCTTATTTGGTTCCTACTATATTGATGATTTTTATGTTGATATGATTGCCAGTATAGGAACAACAGGGTTTAATTCCGAGCGAAACTTTTCTTATACAACCGGCACTAAATTGTCTCAGTTCTCGGCCACGGGCTCTACTAGCGCTATGCAGTATTTGACGAGTGTAAATGCGGGCTATAACTACAATATCAAAGGTTTATCAATTACTCCCAGCGTTGGGTTGAATTACGCAATGACCCAAGTTGATAAGTACAGTGAAAGTGGTGCTGGCATTTGGAATGCAGAATACAGAGATCAAGATATTGAGTCGTTAACAACAACTTTAGGTGCTAACCTTGCCTATGCTTTCAGCCTCCCTTGGGCAATTATTACACCGCAATTGCATGCTGATTGGGTGCATGAATTTAGCTATAAAGCACAAAAACAGATCGTTAATTTTGTCAACGATACAAATAGTACCTTTATCATTCAAGCAGATGCGCCTGATCGAGATTACGGGCAAATTGGATTTAGCCTTGCCGCACAATTTACTTATGGAATTGCTGGGTTTATTGCTTACGATAGTATTGTTGGGCGTAGTAATGTCTCTAATAATGCCTTCTCAGGCGGTATTAGGATTGAACTTTAGTCACTTAAATAGATAAAGCTTTAGTGTCACTAAAGTAAGCCATTGAGGTCATGAATAATGAATAAGCCAAACAAGAAATACCCTCTTTTTTCCCTGCGTTACTTTATATTAGTATTGTTTGTTTTTTTAACTGCTTGTGACTCTAGCCCCGATAATTCAGCTGCAAATACGGTTAGCATAATATCAGGCGATGTGCTTGATGGTCCTATAAAAAATGGAATTCTTGAAGTCAGGGATGCTAACAACAAAATTGTAGCAACGTCTCGAACAGATGAACGAGGGGGGTATAGTGTTGACCTTCCTGATGATGCGAAACGGCCTTTAATTATTTCTATTACAGGTGGGATTGATATAGTGACTGATCATCCACTAGGTATTTCATTAAAATCTATTATTACTGCTGATAATTTAACGGCCAGTGATAAAAACATCAATATTAATGCCTTTTCTTCATTAGTTGTTGTTGCCTATCAAATGTTTGCTGAAAATGACGCAGGAGATATTAATGTCGCGACCAACCACGTTATGCAAGCGATTAGTTTTGGTTTAAACCCAAATGCTAATCCCATCACAACGGCTATGGATAAAGATAATGTCGCGGATTTCATCAAAGCCAATGAAGCGGCAATTGAGTTTATCAGGCGTTTAAGTGTAGCATCAGGAAAAAGCATGGTAAAAACCATGATTGCACTCAGTGAGGATTTAAGTGACGGAGTTATTGATGGTAAAGCAGCGACCGGCATAAATCCAACACAGCTGACGGAAGCATTTGCTAAGCAAGCCCGTATTATTCAAATCAATATTATTTCTGAACTCATTAATAATCGTTTAAAAATAACTGATGAAGCAGGTTCCACCCTTGTTTCTGCAGATGAATCAGCAGTAAAGCTTAATACAGCAATTAAAATTAACCAAGTAGATGCGGGTGATGAGCAGAGCATAGAAAATATTGTCGTTACCGACGAGTTAAATCAAGAGCTACTAGATGCTATCGCTGAAGTTGAGCTCTACAGCGATGAAGATTTGGCAAGTTCTGGTGTGTCCTTAAATGACGATATTGATCTTGAGCAACTAAAGAAAACAGCATCAGGAATCAAAACGGTCAGTATCACTGGGCCGTCAGCTGTTTTAGAAGGGGTGCCTTTATTAACTGGAGTCTTGGGTGAAATAGGGCCTGAAACTTATATAGTCAGCATTGATGTAGCTCCGACTACAGATACAACTGTAATGCTGAGCTATAGTGGTACAGCAAGCGAGGGGATTGATTACACTAGCGTTGACTCGGTACTGATTAGCGCGGGCAATATTAGCGCAACTTTCGGATTAACAACTCACTCTGATGACTTGCTAGAAGGTACTGAAACTATGATTGTTAGCATCAGCAGTATCAGTTATAGCGGCAGTGAAACTATTGTCGCATCTACTACTAACCAGCAGGTTACCACGATAATAAATGACACCAGCTCATTAACTGTTAGTCTCGCTGGGCCTGTACAAACAATAGAAGGCGATAGTGCAAATATTTATATGGTCAGCATAGATCAGGCACCAACAACGGATACGGTCATCACGCTTAGTTACAGTGGCACAGCAACTGATATCCTTGATTACTCTAGTACTGAGTCAGTCATCATTAATGCGAATACCACCAGTTCTAATTTCCCCCTAAACGCAATAGAAGATAACCTACTAGAAGACAGCGAAACTATCATCATCACTATCGATAGTATCAATCATACAGGGAATGAAACCATACAATTATCAATTAGCAATAAGGAGGTAACAACCGAGGTTAATGATGTTATTTTATCGGGATTTACTGATAGCTCTCTCAGAACCTGTATATTTAATATGCTACCAGCTAATGAAGCACAACTGCTCACGGGAATTTCTTATGTAGATTGTGGTAATGCCAGTATAAGTAATTTAGCGGGACTTGAGCAATTAATTGGATTGAGTCAATTAAATTTAGCTAGCAATCAGATTGTTGATATTTCCCCCGTCGCTGACTTAATTCTATTAGATACTTTAGATCTACGTAACAACCAGATCAATGATTTATCTTCTATCTCTAACTTAACAGCATTAAGCGAATTAGCTCTAGGCAATAATCAGATTATCGATATTTCTCCTGTCTCTGGTTTAACGGCATTAAATATTTTGACACTGTGGGAAAATGAAATTGAAGATATATCCCCCGTCGCTGGGTTAACGGCATTGACCTCTTTATACTTAAAAGTTAACCAAATTATTGATATATCACCTATCGCTGGTTTGACCTCCTTAACTTCTTTGTACCTGAGTAGTAATTTGATTAGTGATATATCTCCTGTCTCGGGTTTAACTGCACTATCAATTTTGGCATTGGATAGTAATAAAATTAGTGACCTATCATCGCTTCCAGGGTTGTCGGTATTAACTAATTTGGATTTGGGTTTTAACCAGATTGTTAACCTAGCACCTTTATCAGACATACCTAGCTTAAATACGTTAAAGCTGAATAATAATCAGATTTCTATTGTTGATAGTTTGGCAGGCCTCACTAATCTAGGTAATCTTGACCTCTCATTTAACTGTATCACTGACTTTACTTCATTAGATGGGTTGAGTAGCACTATAATTATTTCAACGCCTCAAAATTCATCTTGCCCGGTAATTTTGTCTAGCTTATAACAAGGTGACACAAATGCTAAATATAAAAACACGACTGCCTTTTATGATTGAGGCAATCAGCATAAAAAAAACGGTTATTTTCTCCTTTATCTTATTACTGGGTTGCCAACCAAGATTAGTGAGCGAAATGGCTCATTTAAAAGCGACCGAAGGTTATAGTGCAGAGGAAACTGATAAGCTGTTTGTTGTCGATTGTTTATTGCCCGGCCAAGTTCGTAGGCTAGGTAGTCGGATGACGTATTTAACGGCTAGACGGCCGGTTAAAACAACGGCAGGTGATTGTGAGATCCGTGGCGGTGAATATGTTGCTTACGATCGAGCTAATTATGCTTCCGCATTAAGAGTTTGGGTGCCACAAGCTAAGCAGGGCGGTGTTGAAGCGCAGGTCATGTTGGGGGAGATTTACGAAAAAGGCTTAGGTGGTGGAATGGCTGATCCTCAGTTGGCCGCTCAATGGTATAGAAAAGCCGCTGAACAAGGTAGTTCCAGAGCGCAAATAAACCTAGGGCACTTGTATGAAAAAGGATTGGGTGTTGAGAAGAATTTACCCGTAGCATTGAACTGGTACAGAAAAGCCTCGGGATTGGAAAATAGCGATTTAGAGTTTGCTTCCGTCACAGAAGCCAATGTGTCGGCTAGTTATGAAGCTCAGCTAGACGAATTGCGCAAAGCTTCTGCATCTTATAAAAAACAGACGGAGCGATTAAATCAGCAATTAGATAAATCACGTCAAAGTTACGCCGCACAACAAAAAAAGTTATCTGCTATAAAAAATCAGTTAGAGCAGTCAAAGCAGAGACTCAAGAAGGAAAAAAGTAAAAAGGGTGCTAATCAGCAGTTGATACGACAATTGGAAGAAAACTTGCAAAGCAAGCAAAGTTCTTTTGATCGCCAGAATTCTGAGCTGGCAAAAATCCAAGTTGTACTGGAAAAAGAAAGTCAGGATTCCGTTTCTTCATACCGCTTGCAGCTGGATAACATGCTGGGGCAGTTGGAAATTAAAGAAAACGCCTACCATGATGCATTTATTCGTATCAAAAGCGAAATGAAGCAGATTGAGGATAAATCCAGCATAGCAAGCTCTACTCAGGATAAACTCGCAGTTGAGCAGTTACGCAGGCAGTTGCAATCAGAAAAGGCTGGTTTGCTGGCGATGGGTAAACAGATAAAGCAGTTGAAGAGCAGTATTGCAGAGAATCGTAAGATTGTTGCCAGTTTAGAATCTAAAGGGAAAGAAAAAATTTCCCTAGCTCAAGCGGGTATAGAAATTATTGATCCACCGATGATTATGACGCGTGGCAAACCTAGTTATCAATTAAGGTCAATCACACCAAGTAAAAAGGTTATTGGTAAAGTATTAGCAACCAATAATTTACAATCTCTCACAATTAATGGTCTGCCAACTTTGGTGGATAAAAAGGGCATATTTCAAGCCTTAATAGATATTAAGAGTGAACTGAACCCTGTTGAAATTATTGCCACTTATAAAAGTGGCGCTCCAGGTTTATTGAGCTTTAACTTGTTGGCAAAAGACCTATCATCTATACCTTTTGATCAAAACCGTCCATCGGTCGCGACGGCTAAAACCTATCCATCGATAAATTTTGGACGATTTTATGCCTTAATTATCGGTAATCAAGATTATCAGCAATTACCTTCATTACAGACATCAATGAATGATGCACGTGCAGTAGATGAAGTTTTACGTGCGCGTTATAACTATAAAACCACCTTACTTATTAATGCGAACAGACATCAAGTGATGACTGCTTTTAATGATTTACGCAAAATGTTAACTGAAGAAGATAACCTGCTTATTTATTATGCAGGGCATGGTGAAATTAATAAATCGGACCAGAGCGCCTACTGGCTGCCAACGGATGCCGAGTTAGATAATTCCGCTAACTGGTTATCTAGCCATAGTATTACCGAGTTTTTAAATATTATTGCTGCTAAACATATATTGGTGGTTGCTGACTCTTGTTATTCGGGTGCAATGACGCAAACTTCAATAGCTCGCTTGCCGGCTCAAATGGCGGATGATAAACGTAAAAAATGGCTGGAGTTCATGGTTAAGCGTAAAGCACGTACGGTAATGACCTCGGGGGGAGTAAAGCCAGTGCTGGATAGTGGCGGTGGGGGACATTCGGTTTTTGCTAAAGCATTTTTAAAGGCATTGCAGGAAAATACTGGGTTGATTGAGGATTATGAATTATTTAGAGAAGTGTCCGTCAGTGTTAAAAATACGGCTTCTTTAGTGGGATTTCAGCAAGAGCCGCAATATTCTTCAATGGCGCATGCAGGGCATGAAGGTAGTCCTTACTTTTTTGTTCCCTCTGTAAATTAATTTAATCCGGATTTTTGATGAGTTACCCAGAAGATAAGGTTGATAATGATGCCACTGTATTCAAATCATTGGCGTCAAACACAGTAGATGAAACAGTTATTAATACATCAGAGAGTAATGATGAAACGATGATTGCCAAAACTTCATCGATGCCGCCCGCGCAAAAGTCAAGTGAAAGTTTACGTATTGGTTCGGTATTGCAGAATCGATTTGTACTCAACGAGGTACTAGGTAGTGGCGGTATGGGTACGGTCTTTCGTGCCACAGATTTACGCCGACAAGAAGCTCAAGACCATCAACCCGATGTTGCAATTAAAGTTCTGAATGATGAATTCAGAGATGACCCTGAGCTATTAATTGCCTTACAGCGAGAAACCAAGAAATCACAATTATTGGCGCACCCAAATATCGTTACTGTTTATGATTTTGACCGGGATGGTAATAACGTTTTTATGGTCATGGAATTGCTGGAAGGAAAATCCCTTGCTCAATTTATTAGAGAAGATGCAGCGCAGGGAATCACCTTTAAAGAGGCGCTGCATATTATTAGAGGTTTGTCATTAGCTTTGGCTTATGCACATAAAAAAAACATCATTCATTCAGATTTTAAACCAGGTAATGTGTTTATTACTTCTGATGGAGGGGTTAAGGTTCTGGATTTTGGTATCGCTTGTGCTGTCGTTAGATCGGATCTGCATCGTGATGAAACTGTGTTTAATGCGCGTGATTTAGGCGCGCTTACTCCCGCTTATGCCAGTCTTGAAATGCTACAGGGTAAAGATCCTGATCCCGCAGATGATGTTTATGCTTTAGCCTGTGTCTGTTACGAAATTCTTAGTGGCAAGCATCCTTATGGAAAGCTTTCAGCGCAAAAAGCATTAGAAGTTAATTTAGAAGTACCGGTGCTTAACTCTCTTAATAGGCGTACTCGCTTTGCCTTAACCCATGCTTTAGCATTAAAGCGAGAACAACGTACGGCAACGGTTGATAGTTTTCTTGATGAAATTGAACCTAAGTCAGTTTGGCCAAAAATATTAGTTTCGATGGCTTTAATAACGGCTTTGGCGATTGCTGGAAGTTATTATTATGTATTTAATGCATTTAAATTTGTCGATCAAGAGATTATTGAGTTGTCTCCGGAACAGAAATTAGCCGTTAAGGACTTTTTGGAATTAGCTCAAATTCATTTTGATGTCGGCTATTTAGTTGCGCCATCGGGTAGTAATGCGCTTTGGGCGTACCATCAAGTTTTAGATATAGATCCATATAATCAGCAGGCGCAGAAAGGTTTGCAGAAAATTGCTCAGGCTGTAGAGCAGCAAGCTGTCGACCTTTACGATCAGGGGAATTATAAAGCGAGTTTAGCTAAAATTGAGGAAGGCTTGGAGGCCGTACCTAAACACGAAGAGTTACTGGATTTAAAGGACAAAATTTTGCAATTAGGTGTTAATGCATATCATTAGGGAATGAAAATACTAATAATATCCTCAAGCCTGTACGAAGTTTGCGACTCGTAGAGCACAAAGTGAAGTACAGGAAATATAAGGTATCTTCTCCTCAGTATATCGTCTTAGTTTTTGGTTTTGTGACTTGATTGCAAGAGCTTGACCCTATTTGTTGTGTTTACAACTCTTTGAATAGGCTGGCTCGCTTCGCGCTCAGAACCTAACCTTGGTTCGTTAGCACTTGCCCTTCAAGTTGTTCAGCTAGCCAAATTTTATTATAGATTGTCGTGTTACACCTACCCGACTTGCTAGACCAACTGGATCTGTAATGGTCTAATAAAGCAGAACACTTAGGAATGACTGTTATTAAGTTCTCGTTACACGGATTACTTTACTCGGTGACTAAATACTATATTCGAACATCCCATAATAAAATTAATAATCTGATGGCAATAACTAAAAAACGTCCTTTATATACCGCCTATGCAAATTCCGTGCTATTGGAGACTGCAATACTGAATAAAGGTTCCGCCTTTAGCGCAGCAGAACGGCAAGAATTTGATCTGGATGGCTTGTTACCTGCGACTATTGAGACTATTGATGAGCAAGAGAGACGGGTGTATCACCAGTACTCACAGTTGCGCAATGACCTTAATAAACATATTTTTCTGCGTAATATTCAAGATACTAACGAAACGCTTTATTATAATTTGCTAACTAAGCACCTTGAAGAGATGCTGCCCATTATTTATACCCCAACAGTGGGTTTAGCCTGCCAGCAATTTTCACGCATTTATCGACGTAAAAGAGGTTTGTTTGTCTCTTATCCTGATCGTGACAAGATCGCTGCGATGCTCAAAAATACCGATAAAAGAAATGTTAAAGTTATAGTCGTAACCGATAGCGAGCGTATTCTTGGTTTGGGTGATCAAGGAATCGGTGGTATGGGCATACCCATTGGTAAGTTAGCCATTTATTCGGGTTGTGGAGGTATTAGCCCCGCGTATACTTTGCCTATCACTTTAGATGTGGGGACTAATAATCAAGAATTATTGGATGACCCTATGTATATGGGATGGCGGCATAAACGGATTGTTGGCGAAGATTATTATAATTTTGTCGATGACTTTATTCAGCAGGTCACTGCTCGCTGGCCGGATGTATTGGTGCAATTTGAAGATTTTGCTCAGGTTCATGCCACACCATTATTAAAAAAATATGCGCAGAAAATTCGTTGTTTTAATGATGATATTCAGGGTACAGCATCAGTTACGGTAGGAACCTTACTTGCGGCTTGCCATGCTAATGGTAGCGACCTTAAAAGTCATCGCATCGTTTTTATTGGTGGTGGTTCTGCGGGGTGTGGTATTGCCACGCAGGTTGTCGCGCATATGGTAAAAGACGGATTAACTGAAGAACAAGCGTTAAGTCGAATTTATTTGTTTACTCATCAGGGCTTATTAACGTCTGATATGGATCATTTGCTCGATTTTCAGCGTAAATTTGCTCGTGAACCTCATGAAGTTTCTGGTTGGAGTAGTGATAGTGAAACGGTAGGTTTGTTAGACCTAGTGCGTGAGAGTAAACCAACTATATTAATTGGTGTTTCTGGACAAGCGGGCTTAATGACTGAGGCGGTTATTAAAGCAATGTATGCTAATTGCGCTAAACCTATTGTATTGCCGCTATCGAACCCAACCTCGCATGTCGAGGCTTTCCCTGAAGATGTTATACGTTGGACTGAAGGTAATGCTATTGTCGCAACCGGTAGCCCTTTTGATCCCGTTGAATTTGAAGGAGTACGGTATGTTATCGCTCAATGTAACAATAGTTATATTTTTCCTGGCGTCGGTTTGGGGGTTATTGCTAGCCACGCAAAGCATGTGACCGAGGACATGTTTATGGCTGCCAGTGACGCTTTGGCAAAAAGTTCGCCTATAGTTAATGGAACAGGCGATACTTTATTGCCGGCTTTAAGCCAAATTAGAGAAGTTAGCCTCTCTATTGCTTTAGCAGTCGGGATACAAGCTATGAAAGATGGTGTTGCTGAAGTGATTTCTGAGCAAGATTTACAAATAAAGATTAAGGAAAATTTCTGGGAACCTGAGTATCGAGATTATCGCCGCAAGCCCTGAAATGATTAGTGCTTTTCGTAACTTCTCATTATTCACGGGCAAATGCTTGTAGAATATCGTCATTCCCGAGGTCTTTTTATCGGGAATCTATGCTCAACAATAGATTCCTGCTAA
>CBDVDU010000041.1:0-13619 GCA_965372825.1 uncultured Gammaproteobacteria bacterium
GAGATATTATTGACCAGTATGGATCGAGATGGCACGCGCGAAGGTTTTGATTTGGATTTAACGCGCGCTATTAGTGAAGCGGTTACTGTACCTGTGATTGCTTCTGGTGGCGTAGGTAATTTACAGCATTTAGCTGACGGCGTTACCAAAGGTAAAGCAGATGCTGTATTAGCAGCGAGTATTTTTCATTTCGCCGAATATAGTGTTCAGGAAGCTAAAGAGCATATGGCAAGCCAAGGCATAGAAGTGCGCTTAGCATGAGCGGAACTTGGCTGGATGAAATTCGTTGGACAGGTGATGGCCTAGTTCCTGTGATCGCTCAGCAAGCAGATACGGGTAAAGTCGTGATGTTCGCATGGATGAATCGTGAGTCTTTGGCGCTTACTAATGAGTGTGGCTATGCGGTGTACTGGTCGCGCTCACGTAATAAATTATGGCGCAAAGGCGAAGAGTCAGGTAATAGGCAGAAAGTTTTAGCGATTTCTTTAGATTGTGATGAAGATGTTATCTTATTAAGTATTGAACAAGAGGGCGGTATTTCTTGTCATACGGGCAGAGAAAGTTGTTTTTATCGGACTTTAGAGCAAGGTGTTTGGCAAGAAAATTCACCCGTATTAAAAGATCCCGCTGAAATGTATAAAAAATAATAGCGACTGTAGGGCGGACTTTAGTCCGCTAATATAATTTATGGAATATCGAGCATGAGTGAAGTTTTAACCGAATTAGCTGCTATTTTAGAGCAGCGCAAACAAGAGTCTGCCGATAGTTCTTATGTAGCTAGTTTATATGCGAAAGGTTTAGACACTATTTTAAAGAAAATAGGTGAAGAAGCCACTGAGACAGTTATTGCTGCAAAAGATGGCAATAAAGAACAGATTGTTTATGAAACAGCTGATTTATGGTTTCATTGTATGGTCATGTTGGCCGATCAAGGTTTAAGTCCTGACGATGTTTTGAATGAATTGCAGCGTCGCTTTGGCTTATCTGGTTTAACAGAAAAAGCACAGCGCAATAAATAATACACATAACGTAAGAGGATTTTATTATGGGAATTAGTGTTACTCAGTTAGTTATTGTTTTAGTCATTGTTGTGGTGTTATTTGGCACTAAACGGCTGCGTAATATGGGCGGCGATTTGGGTGGAGCAATTAAAGGTTTTCGTTCGGCTATGAAAGATGGCGAAGTAGACAAAAATCTGCCAGATAAAGATGACGATGTGATTGATGTTGAGGTCACAGATAAAGAACAAGACAAAGTCTAAGCCATGTTTGATGTTGGCTTTTGGGAGCTTTGTTTAATTGGTATTGTCAGTTTATTGGTTATAGGGCCAGAGAAACTGCCTAAGCTTGCTCGGATTGCAGGCTTTTGGGTGGGTAAAACACGGCATGTTGTTGCTTCTGTTAAAGAAGAGATTAAAGAAGAGCTAAAGGAAGAAGAATTAAGGCAGCTGATGAAAGAGCAGCAGGCACAATTAGATGAGATGACTAAAGGCTTGGATTTAAATCAGCGAGCCGAGCATTTTTTAGATGCAAAAAACAAAACGGATAAAGAATCAGATGTCGGAAAATAATGAAGTAGAGCAACCATTTATTTCCCATCTTATAGAATTACGTAACCGTTTATTGCGGGTGGTACTTAGCGTGTTAGTGGTTTTTTTAGCAATGACTCCCTTTGCTAATGAGATTTACAATTTTTTAGCCCAGCCTTTAATGCGATTTTTGCCAGAAAATAGCTCTATGGTTGCTATTGATGTCGTTTCTCCTTTTTTAACACCGTTTAAATTGGTACTTGTGGCGGCCATATTTATTTCAGTGCCAATTATTTTGTATCAATTTTGGGCGTTTGTTGCGCCTGGACTCTACTCCCATGAAAAGCGTATGATTGCGCCTTTATTAGTGGCAAGTACTTTATTATTTGCGCTAGGCATGGTCTTTGCCTATTTTGTAGTATTTCCCTTGGTTTTTGGCTTTTTAACGTCTGCTGCACCAGAAGGCGTTACAGTGATGACAGATATTGCCAAATATCTGGATTTTGTACTGACGATGTTTTTTGCTTTTGGGATGGCTTTTGAAGTGCCTATTGTCACTATAGTTTTAGTTTGGGCTGGAATTATGACACCGCGACAGCTCGCCGATAAACGTCCCTATGTTATTGTTGGTGCTTTTGTTGTCGGTATGTTTTTAACGCCGCCTGATGCCATTTCTCAGACTTTGCTTGCGATACCTATTTGGTTATTATTTGAAGTAGGTTTATTGTTCTCTCGCTTATTTGTTAGAAAAGGCGAAGGTAAGCGCATAGCTAAGCAGTAGTGACTGGGGGAAGCTTCTAATGCTCCGTATTATGGTGGAAGGGCTGAGCCTTAGTTCGCTAATACCAAGCGCTAAGGAATGCGCATTCAATAACCTCCGAAACTTTAAATTATAAAGGACTGGCAGTGCTTCCGGATATTATTTAATTTTTATTCCTAAGCTATTCTTTTACCTCTTTGAGTCATTTTGTGTAATTCCTTAGGTGCTTATATAAACAGTAAAATAAGCACTTGGCTGACGATAATTCTTAAAATCATCACTAAGGGGTAAACGGTTGCATAACTTGTGGCTACTGCAGAAGATGAGCTTAATGAGTTGGCAAAAGCAAGCGCAGGTGGATCGGTCATGCTGCCGGCCAATAGCCCGCACAGGGATAAAAAATTGACTTTATAAAAATAACGAGCAATAAAGGCAACTAAGATTAGCGGGATTAGGGTAATAAATATCGCGTAAAACATCCAATAAAAGCCATCACCCTCCATTAGCGTACTAACAAAATGGTCGCCTGAATATAAGCCTACACAAGCAAGAAATAGCACAATACCGATGTCTTTTAAAATGAGATTAGAGCTTTTGGGTAAGTGCCAGCTCATGGTTCCCCAGCTAGGAATTTGGCTGAGTAAAATAGCGACAATTAAAGGGCCGCCGGCTAAGCCTAGTTTAATGGCTGACGGAATGCCTGGAAAATAAAATGGCCAGCTGCCCAAGATAACGCCTAATGTAATGCCGATAAAAATAGGGATAATTTGTGGGGTGTTTAGAGTTTCTATAGAGTTACCTAACACAGAGGTTATTTTTTCTAACGCTTCCTCGCTAGCTACAACATACAGTTCATCGCCAAAATGAATGTGAGTTGCGTTATGTGGTACAAATTCAATTTCAGGGCGGTGTATCCGTGAAATGATAATGCCGTAAAAGGTATGTAGTTCTCCTACGCTTTTACCGATAGCTTCTTTGTTGGTGACAATAATTCGTTTGCCGTGCAAAGTATCAGAAAAACTATTTAATTCTTGCTCTGAAATCGGGCCTATCAGTATCTTAATTTTATTTAAGTTACTGTGCGTACCTACGATGCGAATCGAATCCCCTAAGGCGAATTGAGTGTCATTAGTCACAAGGTTGACCGTGCCGTTGTGTAGAATACGCGTGACAATGACATTCGTGGCATCAAAGAAAGGGATTTCTGCAATTGTTAGGCCATTAATGTTGGGGTTTTCAATAGTTAAGTCTTTCCAAATAGGACGTTGGGTGTGTTGTTGCTGGGATTTTAGAAAGGCAGCGGCTTCAGAACTAATGTTTATGCTGAATAAGCGCTTAATGAGTAGCATAGAAATAATAATACCAATTATGCCGAAGGGGTAGGCGACGGCATAACCCAAACCGGGCATTTTTAAGGTTTCAGTATCAATATTAGGTATATGTGCTAATACCTCTTGTGCGGCAGCTAGTGCCGGGGTATTTGTCGTTGCCCCTGAGAATAGGCCGACGGCAACAGCAATATCAATACCACTGAAATGGATAATAGCAATAGTAATCAGTGCGCCCAGCAGTACAATGCTGGCCGCCATGATATTCAGTTGTACTCCGCTGTGCAAGAAAGAGTTAAGGAATCCAGGGCCGACCTGCAAACCTATGGCATAAACAAACAAAATAAGCCCAAATTCACGTAAGAAATGCATGATATGAGGGTCTATCGTGATATTGAAATGACCAAAGGCAAGACCAGAAAAAAGTACACCAGCAATGCCTAGGCGAACTTTAAAAAAAGGAATTTGGCCGAAAGCTAAGCCTATGGAAATGACTAAGCTAATAATGAGTAATGAATGAGGGACTGAGGGTTCAGTAATCAGTTGATAGAGCCAATTCATTGTGGGTTAGATACCTAGGTTAGGCTGAGTGAGACTTCTACAAATTTTGCATTATCTATGAGGTAGCCGCGTATTTCTAGGATACCCTTGATATTGAGGGAAATAATTAAATAGAGTGCCTCAGGATAATTCGCTTGTGCTAAGTCAGTATTCGAAGGAATAGCAGGTGCTGTTGGATGTGAGTGATAGATAGCGAACAATTGTTCATTGTTATCACGCATCTTGGCCATGGCTTGAATTTGTTGCTGGGCATCTAAGTTAAAGAATTTTGCTGGCTCTGGCGAATTATTTTTAATAGGGTAGCTACGGCAGGGCGTATTATCACAACTACTGATCAGTCCGCAAACTTCTTGCGTTGGCGATTGTTGGGCGTGATGCAGTAGGTTTTGTACTATTTTTCTAGGAATCGCAATTTCTGTGATTTTTTCTGCCATGGGAATTATGCTGTTTAAAGTTGAGGTAACCATTGTGCATAGCTGACACGGGGCTGTCCCGATAAGTCATGAACGCAATGAATATTTTGATACTGGTGCTGTTCAAGAATGTCATGTACTGCTTGTTTTTGATCGTAACCATGCTCAAAAATAAGGAAGCCGCCATGATTTAGGTATTGATGACTTTGTTGGCTAATCTCAATAATATCTTGTAAGCCATGTTGATCTGCAATTAAAGCACTGTTTGGCTCAAAGCGTACATCACCTTGATTTAAATGTGGGTCATTTACATCTATATAAGGTGGGTTGCTGACAATAAAATCGAACTTTTCTTGGGGGACTTCAGCCAACCAATTGCTATTTAGAAAGCGAATGTTTGCTGTATGGTTTAGTTGGGCATTGCTTTGGGCGGTATCTAGTGCTTCTGCGCTACGGTCGACAGCAGTCACTGTGAGTTGTGGGCACTCAGCGGCAAGTGTAATCGCGATAATACCCGAGCCAGTACCTAAATCAATGAGTGACGTATCGAGCGTAGACTCAATCAATTGTAGGCAGACTTCGATTAATGTTTCCGTATCAGGGCGGGGAATTAATACACTGGGGTTTACCTTGAAATCACGCGACCAAAATTCCCGAGTTCCAGTAATATAGGCAATGGGTTGTCCTTGTTGGCGCTGTTCAAGCAAGTGAGAGAATTGCCCTAGTTGCTGGGTACTAAGTAGTTTTTCTGGCCAAGTACGTAGATAACTGCGATTTTTTTCTAAGATGTGACACAGTAACACCTCAGCATCTAAGATTGCCGAGTCGGAAACCGCTTGCAAGGTGCTGGCGGAACGTGCCAGCACAGATTGAATGTCTTGCATGCTATTTAGTCTTCTTCGCCTAGCTGAGTCAGTAATTCAGCTTGATGTTCGCTAATAAGCGGTTGAATAACATGATTAAGGCCGCCTTGCATAATCTCATCTAGTTTGTATAAGGTGAGGTTAATTCGGTGATCTGTGATGCGACCTTGGGGGTAATTATAAGTACGAATACGTTCAGAGCGATCGCCACTACCCACTTGTAATTTTCTATTTTCAGAGTTTTCTGCGTGTTGTTTTTCTTGTTCAGCAGAGAGTAGGCGTGATTGTAATACCGACATCGCTTGCGCTTTGTTTTTATGTTGTGAGCGTTGATCTTGGCATTCCACGACAGTGCCCGTCGGTATATGAGTAATACGCACCGCTGAGTCGGTTTTATTGACGTGCTGGCCACCCGAACCAGAGGCGCGGAAGGTATCAATGCGTAGATCGCTAGGGTTAATATCGATATTGTCAATTTCAGAGGCTTCCGGCATGATGGCGACGGTACATGCTGAAGTATGTACGCGGCCTTGTGATTCGGTTTCTGGGACACGTTGTACGCGGTGTGTACCTGCTTCAAATTTAAGTTGAGAATAAACATCCTGTCCGGCAATACGTAAAATAATTTCTTTATAGCCGCCGTGTTCTCCGCGTGTTTCACTTGCTGTTTCTATTTGCCAGCCTTGGTTTTCTGCGTAGCGCATATACATACGCGCTAAATCACCTGAGAAAAGCGCAGCTTCATCCCCCCCTGTTCCGGCGCGAACCTCCATAAAGATATTGCGATTATCATTAGGGTCGCGAGGTAATAGTAAAATCTGTAGGTCTTGCTCAATTTGCTTTTGTTGTTGCTCTGCATCGGCAATTTCTTCTTTTGCCATATCGCGCATTTCATCCTCATCTTCGTTGAGCATTTCTTGAGCAGCATTGATCGTTTCTTCACATTCAGTGAATTTCTTATAGCAGTCAACGAGAGGCGTTATTTGTGAGTATTCTTGGCTGAGTGCGCGAAATTTATTTTGATCGCTTTGTACTTCTGGTTGAGAGAGTAGGGCGGCAATTTCATCAAAACGATCCGCTAGATTTTCTAATTTATTTTTTATCGAGGCTTTCATTGCTGACTCTATAGTTTGAATATTTCGCGAGCAGCGGCAATGAGGTCGTGACGGTCATTTTGGCTGGCTTTGCGTAATTGGGTGCAGGGAGTATGCGTTAATTTATTGGTTAGTGTATGTGCTAATTGCTGCATAATTTGCTCGGGGTTCCCGCCGCGTTGTAATGCGGCTAGTGCTTTTGTTAAGCTTTCCTGTTGTAGTTTGCCTGCTTGCTCGCGGTAATCAACAATCGTTGATTGCACGGTTTGTACTTTCATCCAAGACAAAAAATGCTCGACATTTGTGTCGATGATTTCTTCGGCTTGTTCGGCGGCTTCGCGGCGCGAATCGAGGTTATCATTAATGATGTTTTGTAAATCATCAACCGTATAGAGGTACACGTCATTGAGATTTTTAACTTCCGGTTCAATGTCTCGGGGAACGGCAAGGTCGACCATAAAAATAGGTTTATGCTTGCGTTTTTTGATGGCGCTTTCCACTAGCCCTTTACCTAAAATAGGTAATTGACTGGCTGTCGAGGAGACGATAATATCCGCTTCGGCAATATGCAGGGGCAATTCCGATAAGGCGATCGCGTAGCCATCAAATTGGGTGGCAAGCGCATGCGCTTTATCATAAGTGCGGTTGGCAATAATAATACGGCCTATGCCATTTTGATGTAAATGTCGCGCAGTGAGCTCAATTGTTTCGCCAGCACCAATTAAGATAGCTGTTTGTTCGCTAAGGTTATCGAATATTTGTTTGCTTAGTTGCACGGCAGCAAAGGCCACGGAAACTGAACTGGAGCCAATAGCGGTGTCGGTACGGACTTTTTTTGCAGTAGAAAAGGTGTGCTGAAAGAGCTTATCTAAATCCTTGCCTAAAGTGCCTGCCTGACTGGCTGTTTGGTAGGCGGTTTTCATTTGCCCTAGAATTTGAGGTTCACCTAAAATCATTGACTCCAGACCGCTGGCAACACGAAACATATGACGGATAAAGGCGTTGTCAGTATGTGCGTATAAATAGGGTTGAAATTCAGCTTGTTTTAGCTGGCGGTTGTGGGCAATCCAATTGACTATAGGTAAAATGTCGCTATCTTGAGTCGTGCAGTAAATTTCGGTGCGATTACAAGTGGATAAAATTGCCGCTTCAGATATAGTTTGTTGCTGCCAAAGCTCTTTAACTGCATCGCTCAATATTTCAGTGGGGAACGCAAGGCGTTCTCGGACTGAAACCGGCGCTGTTGTATAATTAATACCTAATGCAAGAAGTGTCATTTATGCCAGTTAATTCTTAAAGTTAGCGGATAAGCTTGAAATCATAAGTGAATAGTCTATTCTAAGGAACTTTATGGGTTTAGCCAAATGGAATAAATCATTGAACCCATTTATTACGTTATAGAGTTGCTGCGAATTTGAATAAAGCTCGGTGTTTGTTAGGGTTTAGGCTTTAAATTAAAGTTGCTTAGTTGTCCGTATAATATGTACAGTAGGTGGAAGATAAGGTCGTTGAACAAATCTGTTGCGGCGGCTGTTGGGTTATGGCAATTCAAAATTAAGGAAATTTCATTGATAGTTTTAAAGGTAGTAACGATTGTTAGTGCATTAATGCTTGCTGCTTGCGCGACTGTGCAGTCTGAAAATCAACTTGGGACTGGGCAAGCAGCAGAGAATGCTTTGCAGGCTGAACTGAAAGAAGCACCAGAGATAAAGACGGCAATTGATCCGGATGTCTTGTTTTTGCTGATGACGGCTGAGATTGCAGGGCAGCGTGGCCAGTATGCGCTGGCGTTAGATGGGTATTTGCGTGCGGCAGATAAAGTTAAAGATGTCGAAGTTATTAAGCGTGCCGCTAAAATTGCACTGTATTTGCAAGATGAGCCTAAGTTAGAGCAGTCTTTGATGTTGTGGTTGGAGGTCGAGCCTGATAGTTTGGAGGCGCATTATTTGATGGCTGCTGCTGCAATAAAATCAGGTAATAAGTCGCGTGCAGTTGAGAGTTTTGATTTTATCTTGGCTAAGGATGATAGTGGTTTTGATAATAATGCTTTGGCTATGCTTAAGGGCTTGCAGAAACGGTCGGAGGTAGCTTTGGCTTATCAAGTTTTTGAAGAGTTAAGCGTTAAGTATCCTGACAATGCAGCATTATATTTTGTGCAAGCGCTAATGGATGCGCAAAGCAAGCGTAATAGGCAGGCACAACAGAAGGTTACTAAAGTATTGGCGCTTGAGCCTAAGTGGGTTAAGGCTTTATTATTGCAGGCGCAGCTTTATATTGTTCAGGGTAAACTGGCTGAAGCGACCGAGTTTTTGCAGCGTGCAGATAAGGAAGAGCCACGTGTACAGATAAGAGAGCAGATAGCGCAGTTATTGATGCAGCAGGAACGCTTTGATGAGGCGCAAGAGGTTTTGCAGGAATTAATTTCGCAAGCGCCTGAAAATAATGAATTAAAGCTCAAGCTGGCTTTGGTTTATTTGCAGGTAGATAAAGAGAGCAAGGCGCGTGCTATTTTAGAAGCTTTGGTTGATGAGCCAGCGTACAGGGATCGGGGAGCATTTTACTTGGGTAGAATTGAAGCTAAGGCAAGGCGTGCGAGTGAGGCTTTGCAATGGTTTGGTGTTATTAAGGCGGATCCTTATAAATATGAGGCTGGTGTCAGTTCAATTTTAATTTTAATGGACGAGCAACAATTTGACGATGGATTGCTTAGAATGCAGCGTATGCAGTCTGAGTATCCACAGAAAAAAAGTGATTTGGTGCTGATTGAATCAGAAATTTATAGTCAAATGCAATCTTATGTAAAGGCGTTTGATGTGCTGACTACAGCTTTGCTAGAGGATGCTGATAATCATAAAATTCTTTATGCGCGAGCGTTGGTTGCGGAGAAATTGGATAGGCTTCAGGTTCTTGAGGATGATTTAAAGTATATTTTGGAGAAAAACCCAAATGATGTCAGTGCGCTGAATGCGTTGGGATATACTTTGGTAGATAAAACTGATCGTTATGCGGAAGCTAAGGTGTACTTGGATCAGGCGATAGCACTAAAGCCAAATGATGCAATTATCATGGATAGTTATGGTTGGTTGTTATTTAAGCTTAATAAAGTGCCTGAGGCATATCAATATTTGCAACGCGCATATGACCTAGAGCCTCAGGCTGAAATAGCCGCGCATTTAGTCGATGTGTTATGGGTTATGGGGGAGCAGGATGATGCGAGAGATATTTTGTCTGAGGCATTGCAAAAGAATCCTAGTGACAGTCTATTGATTGAAGTTAGAGGGCGTTTGCTTGGTAATAATTAATGGTTAAAGTTTTAGTCGGGCTACTGTTGTTTAGCTTAGTTGCTTGCTCATCAATTGAAACTTACCAGCCGCGTTCGGGTTTATTGAAAAATAGAGTCTCGATAGACTTGCCGGTTTGGGCTATGGATGGGCGCTTATTAATTAAAGGGCAAGAAGTGATGACGGCTAATATTAATTGGCAGCATAAGCCAGCAGTCGATAAATTAAAGTTAGCGGGTACTTTGGGCTTGGGTGCTATCTATATTGAGCTTAATGAGCAGGGCATACTGATAGATAAAGGTTATGGTAATAAGCAGACATCTATGAATGTAGATGCGTTTATCGCGCAGCAAATTGGTTTTGTCGTACCTATAACAGCTTTGCGTCGATGGATTGTGGGTGCGCCGCTCGTAGATACGCCAGTCGTATGGCTTGATGATGGTTTTGAACAATTGGGTTGGCAGATAAGGTACGGTTCATTTATGTCTACGCAGGTTGGTGAGATGCCACATAAATTAAAAATCGCAAAAGATAGTATTAACTTGAAATTAGTTGTAGATAAGTGGGAATTTGAATGAGTAAGCGGATAGAATCAGAACTGGGGTGGGGTATAAGGTGGTCTGCTCCTGCAAAATTGAACTTAATGTTGCGAATAGTTGGCCAGCGAGAAGATGGCTATCATCTATTGCAGACGGTATTTCAAGTTATTGATATTGATGATGGATTGGTTTTTCATAAAACAAATGATGGACAAGTGCGCTTACAAAAAGCCATTCCAGGGGTTAATGAAGAGGATGATTTGACGGTTCGTGCGGCAAATATGCTGAAAGTTGAAACTGGATATCAAGGTGGAGTCTGTATTGATATCGAAAAAAACTTACCAATGGGTGGTGGGCTGGGTGGGGGTAGCTCGGATGCAGCAACCGTTTTAGTTGTATTAAATCAACTTTGGCAACTAGGTTTGTCTAAGCAAAGGCTGATGGAATTAGGCGTTAAACTAGGTGCTGATGTACCGGTGTTTGTTAATGGCGCAAGTGTTTGGGCTGAGGGAGTCGGCGAACAGTTAACGGAAATAAGTCTGCCCGAAGCTTGGTTTGTTATTGTTAAGCCGGAATGTCATGTGGATACCGGCAAAATATTTTCGACAAAAGGTTTGACAAGAGATAGTAAATCAATCAAAATGTCGGAATTCCAATCAGGGCAGGTCAGGAATGACTGTCAGGAAGTGGTAGAAAACATCCATAGTGAAGTAAAAGAGGCTCTAATAGAGCTTTCTCAATATGGTGATTCAAGGTTGACAGGGACAGGTGCTTGTGTATTTGTTCAATTTAACGATAAATTGTCGGCAAAGGAAGTTTATAATAAGCTTAATTCAAAGAGAGAAGTTTATTTAGCTAAAGGATTGGCCGTTTCACCATTGCAAAAACAAATGGGTGAACTCTTTAATTTCTAAATAATGGGCTGTCGCCAAGCGGTAAGGCACGGGGTTTTGATCTCCGCATACCCAGGTTCGAATCCTGGCAGCCCAGCCATTTACTTCCCATATTAAATCAACTCCACAATAATGGAGTGTTCTGAATGAGTAATGCTTCAATGAGTGACGCTGCAATGATGATCTTTTCTGGAAATGCAAACATGGCGTTATCCAAGGATATTGCGCGCCGATTAAGTATGCGATTAGGGATGGCTACGGTAGGTCGTTTTAGTGATGGCGAAGTAACTGTTGAAATTGAAGAAAATGTTAGAGATAGAGATGTTTTTATTATTCAGCCTACGTGCACGCCGACAAATGAAAATTTGATGGAGCTATTGGTTATGATAGATGCTCTTAGAAGGGCTTCGGCATCAAGAATAACAGCGGTCATGCCTTATTATGGGTATGCACGGCAAGATAGGCGTTCGCGTTCAGCTCGGGTGGCGATTAGTGCAAAACTAGTGGCAAAAATGGTTGGTGTTGCGGGTGCAGACAGAGTGTTAACTGTTGATTTGCATGCGGATCAGATTCAAGGTTTTTTCGATATACCTGTTGATAATGTTTATGCGTCACCACTGTTGTTGGGTGATGTTTGGCGTCAAAATTATAAAGATTTAATCGTTGTTTCTCCTGATGTGGGTGGTGTGGTTAGAGCTAGGGCTTTAGCGAAGCGTTTGGATGATGCGGATTTAGCCATTATAGATAAACGTAGGCCTAGGGCGAATGTCGCTGAGGTGATGCATATAATTGGTGATGTAAGTGGAAAGACTTGCGTCATGGTTGATGATTTAGTAGATACGGCTGGGACGCTGTGTAGTGCGGCTTCGGCTTTGAAAAAGCAGGGCGCAGTTAAGGTGGTTGCATATTGTACCCATCCAGTATTGTCGGGAAAGGCGATAGAAAATTTACGTAACTCTGAATTAGATGAGTTGGTGGTGACTGATACGATTCCGTTGAATGAAGATGCGGAAGCGCTGGGGAAGATACGGCAGTTAAGTGTTGCAGATATGTTAGCTGAAACAATTAGAAGGATAGCCGTTGGTGAGTCGGTTAGTTCGCTGTATGTTGATTAATATTTTAAAGTTGTTGTAGGGTGTGGAGAAGTTAGATGTCTAACGTTTTTGAGTTTAATGCTGTAAGTCGAGTAGCTGCAGGCACAAGCGGTGCTAAAGCTAGTCGTAGAAATGGCAATATTCCTGCTGTTATTTATGGTGGTAATGGTGAGTCAGAATTAATTGAGTTAAATCACAATGAAGTAGTTAAAAGTTTGGCGAATGAAGCAGTTTATTCGCATATCTTGAAGCTAAATATTGGTGGTAAAGTTGAGAATGCAATCTTAAAGGATATGCAAAGGCATCCTGCAAAAACCCAGATTATACATATGGATTTTATGCGCGTTGTTATGAGCGAAAAGTTAAAGTTAAATGTGCCTCTGCATTTCGTAAATGAAGAGTTATCGCCTGGGGTTAAAGAAGGTGGTGTGGTTATGCATTCAATGATTGATGTTGAGATTGAGTGTTTACCTGGGAGTATTCCAGAGTATATAGAAGTTGACTTAACTGGACTGCAGATTGGTGGATCTATTCATTTGTCGCAGCTTGTTTTAGTTGAGGGTCTAGAAATAGTGGCTTTGACTCATGGTGAAGATCATGATTTACCGGTGGCTCAGGTCATGAAGTCTAGAGTTGGATCTGATGAAGATGAGTCTGTGTCAGAGACTGATGAAGGTACTGACGAAGCTGCGAGTGAGTAGTGATTAAGCTTATTGTTGGCTTGGGCAATCCAGGCCAAAAATACTCAAAAACCCGGCATAATGCCGGGTTTTTGCTATTAGACGAGCTGGTATATTCGGAAAATTCTGCTTTTTCAAGCCAAAGTCGTTTTTTTGGTGAATTAGCAGAGGTAAATAAGGGTGGAGATAAGCTCTATTTATTAAAGCCTGCTACTTTTATGAATCGCAGTGGCCGGTCGGTTTCTGCGGTCATGAAATATTACAAGATCCAGCCTGAAGAGGTTTTGGTATTGCATGATGAGTTGGATTTTTATCCTGGCATGCTTAAGCTTAAGTTTGGTGGTGGTCATGGCGGTCATAATGGGCTTAGGGATATTATTGCTGCCACAGGTTCGAAAGGCTTTTTACGACTTAGAGTTGGTATTGGTCGGCCACAAGGCTCGCAGGCTGTCGCCGATTATGTCTTGTCGGATTTTTCTAAGCCTGATTTGGGCTTGGTAATGTCTGAATTCACAGGTTTTCTTGCGCTAATACCTTTGTTATTGACAGGGGATACTGAGTCTGCAATGCATAAATTGCACTCAC
>CBDVDU010000042.1:0-13371 GCA_965372825.1 uncultured Gammaproteobacteria bacterium
ATTCCTATTTGCCTTAAATGTCACCGCGCCCATTCTCATCCTATTAATTTTAGGGATTGTTTTTCGACGTACGGGTTTTATTGATGAACATTTCATTAATATCGCCAATAGCTTTGTGTTTAATATCACTTTACCGTGCATGCTATTTTTCAGTTTAGCAACCACCCCCTTAAGCCAATCTGCAAATATTCCACTGTTCTTATTTGGTGTGTTATTCACACTCGCTAGCGTCGTTATTTTCCAATTACTTAGCCGCACATTAATCCAACCAGATAAACGCGGCGTATTTGTACAGGGTGCATTTCGTGGTAATTTAGGTATTATCGGCATTGCTTTAGCGCTGAATGCTTATGGACCAGAAATTTTAGCAACTGCCAGCCTATATATGGCGCTGATCGCAGTGATCGACAATCCTTTATCGGTCATTTTACTTAGGCCTAAAAGTGAATTCCCATTCAAATCCATTATCAGTAACCCAATTCTAATAGCTGTGCTTTTGGGCTTGATTTGTTCCAGTATTGATCTAAAAATACCGCACTTCATTAATCAGTCTGGCCACTATCTAGCGCAAATGACGCTACCCTTAGCGTTAATTTGCATAGGCGGTAGCTTATATTGGAAAAATTTCCGTCATAATCGCCAAGAAGTGATTTGGGCAAGCGTCTGCAAACTCATATTGATGCCCTTAATTGGCACGAGTTTAGCCATCGCTCTAAATTTTCACGGCCAAGAGTTAGGGCTTATTTATCTGATGCTATCCACACCAACAGCCGTATCAAGCTATGTCATGGCAAAAAAAATGAGCAACTACGGCACGATGGCAGCAGAGATCATTGCCCTGTCTACCGCTAGCAGTACAGTCATTATTACGCTAGGCCTAATGCTCCTAAAAACCACAGGCTTAATATAATATGCGCATCGCTCTGGCTTACATTTTTATTATTTTACTTTGGGCGACAACACCACTGGCCATTAAATGGAGTGCTGAAGGTTCGGGGTTTATTTTTGGTGTAGCAGCACGCATGTCAATCGGTTTAGTCTGCATCTTGTTTATGCTTTTATTAAGCCGCCAACCGCTACTTTGGCACAGTAAAGCGCGGCAAACTTATTTTGCTATCGCAGTACAAATTTATGGCGCTATGATGGCCGTTTACTGGGGGGCGCAATTTATTCCTTCAGGCTGGATATCGATTATTTTTGGCTTATCGCCCTTTATTACTGCGCTATTAACCGCACTCTGGCTTGGAGAACGCAGCTTAACGTGGGATAAATTACTCGCTTACCTTTTGGGAGTCGGAGGGCTTGCACTGATTTTTAGCACGGCAATACAAATGAGTTTTCAGTCAGTCTTGGGGATTTTAAGTGCCCTACTCGCGGTATTTTTACAAGCACTCAGTGCTGTGTGGGTTAAGCGTTTGCAAGCAAAATTACCCGCATTGACTCAAGTCACTGGCGGACTTATTTTTGCCACGCCGCTATACCTAATAACTTGGTGGATTATTGATGGTGTAATCCCAACAACATTACCCGCATATAGTTTGCTATCTATTTTGTATTTAGGACTGATAGCAACACCGATTGGCTTTGCTCTGTATTACTATGTTTTGACTCATTTGGCAGCAACACGCGTGGCGTTAATTACCTTGGTATCGCCAGTATTAGCTTTATTATTAGGCTATTATTTGAACGAGGAAGTATTGACTGTAAAAATCATTGCTGGCACGGGGTTGATTTTATGTGCCTTACTGATCCATAGCTTTGTGGGTAGACGTCGTAGAAAAGCGAACTGAAGTCCGCCCTACACGGTGTTATTGCTGCTTTTTATTAGCCACAACCGCACCATAAAAATCTCTGGTCTGCTGCGCGCACGCATCAAAGGCATAAGTATTCGCTTTCTCTAAATACGGTGTCTTGGATGCCTCTAATTCAGCTTCATGCTCAATCCAATAATCCATTTTCTCGATTAAACTCTCTAAATTTCCAGCAGAAAATAGAAATTGCTCATTTAAAGCAAATTGCGCGGAAGCACTCTGCTTAGAATCACTAATTAAAGCCGGTAAGCCACAACCAATAGCCTCTAAAACCGCCATTCCTTCTAACTCTATATCAGAAGCATGAATAAATAAATCAGCCGTATTAAATAAAGTAATTAATTTTTCTTGGCTAACATATTCAAAAAAAGCGGGATTAGGCAATGAATTACCTAAATCAATCAACTCTTCGCGTAACGCGCCTTGCCCCGTCACAACTAGCTGAATTTTGTCTTTAAATTTTGATTGTTTAATGGCTTGCATAACTAAAGCATGACGCTTTTCCGTGGCCAAACGACCGACCATTAGAATAACGAAGCGACCTTCAAATTCTTGCTCTTTAACACACTGTTTTGGCTTAAATTGTTCAGGCAAACCATTCGATACCACCTCTACAGGCGTTTGAATAGCATATTTTTCCAGCATATCTTTACCAAAAGCGCTGGGAGACAAAACTAAATCCGCTTTATTGTAAAAAGTGCGTATAAAAAATCGATATAAAAAAGCATTAAGCCAGTCAAAATCCAAACCAATATTCCACATCAGATTTTCTGGCTGTACATGAAAACCAAAGACAATCGGCTTATTCATTTTCCTAGCAATTTTTAAAGCCTGATAACCCAGAAAAAAAGGGAATTGAATATGCACCAAATCCGCATCTTTAATGGCTTCTGTTAATACTTTTTTATTTGGCCAAGCAAATAAGAAGTCCATTTCTTGCATTTGTTTTTTAGCAAATGGCAAATAAAAAGCAGGAAAAACAATTTTATGCTCTTCTGCTTTACCCGTGCTAATGACCGTCAAGTCATCTGATTTTTTGAAGTAATCAATAAAACGTCGCGTCGACACAACGCCACCTGATTTTTCTCCATCTACATTATCTGCAACAAAAACAATTTTCAATTTACAAGGATCTCTCGGAAAAACAATAAGAGGAAAGGTTTATACCCCCCTGAAAAGCATAGATATCTACACAAGTCTAAAAGCCTTCTCCAGAGGGAGAAGGTTGGATGAGGGGATAAGATAAAGCCTTGATTTTATTCTCCTCACCCCAACCCTCTCCAGCAGGAGAGGAAGCTACCCTAGGCTGTCGAAAATACCTGTTTATTAAGAGTATTATGAACCTGATTATTGGCGACAAAAAAATAGAACCCATAGGATGTGCTGAGGAACGAAGCGCATCAATATCTGCTGATGCGCCTCCTACGTTGGCACATCCTATAAATTGATTATCCATAAACTAGGAAAAGAAAGTACATATAAAGCGGCTGATTTCGACAGCCTAGAGCTATCCTGACTTGCAACTCTTTATATTTTAATGTCAAAAATTTGTATAGATACCTATACCTTAAAAGGGCTTCTTAAGAAATAATTTAAGAAAGATCAGCCAAAGCAATTCTAGCCTTCTCTTGCTCCATCATTCTTATTTTTGCCTTATTATCATTAGGGTCAACTCTTGTATCAAGCGCCTTATTTAGAAAACTAACGGCTTGCTCTTCTTTGCCTTGCTCTAATAAAAACTCGCCATAATAGTAGTTACTACCAATACCTTCAGGATCGACGTCTAAAGCTTTTAATAAATACGCTTCAGCTTCACCATCATCACCAAAAGCAATCGGCCAACTAGGTACTTTATAATAAAGAACACCTAAAGTAACGAGAGCAGAGCCTTTACTCGCTTCAGGATTAATGCCTATCGCTTTTTGCAACAAGCCCTTGGCTTCCTTAACTAAACCTAAGGCAACAAAGCTCGACGCATCTTCAGCCATAGTCAATAGAATAGCCGACTTCAAAATAAGCGGCTCAGCGTGACTAGGAAAAGCAACAACAACATCAGTAATATCATTCACTAATTGCAGAAAAATATTTTTACGCTCAGGTGTTGCTTCAATTTCACGCGTATCAGCCCAGCTCCCTTCAATCTCAGAAACACGCTCATTCATCGAACCTGAAACGGCATTCTGAGTAAAAAGTAGCAAAAAAACAACAAAAATTAATTTTTTCATAGTCAAAAGTATAGTATTGAGCCGCTTACAATTCAAGTGCTATCCATTTATTTAATAGAAATAACACGAACAAAAAAACACAATACATTGATATTAAACAATTAATATATATATACCACAATTAATAAAATGTTTTGTGTGAGATCTATATCACATTTTGTTGCGCATGTTGTATAATTACAACTTGCTATATAATCACACCCTTTATTATTGCTACACTATATAACAACACGCAAAGGCTATTCGGATACATTACTTATGTCGCAAGAAAATTCAAGCTGGAATAATTGGCAATTATTGACCAAAAAAGGTCGTCAAATCTGGGCTTACAAGCCTGATTCTCAAGATATAGCTGCGCACTTAAATAATGCGGATGATTTTTCCGAGCAAGAACTACAAGATTTTGCTAAAGATTTTTCCTTCGATCGCCAGCTTAACCCTTCAGCCAGCGACAAAGTTTTTAGACAGCAATACCAAAAAAATAATGCCTCTGCTTATTCTGGCATAAGACCCAAAGCAGAAAACGCAGAAGAACAAAAGCTCATCGATAGCCTTATTAATGGCATGCATTACTTCAGTCAATTACAAAGTGATGAAGGTCATTGGCCAGGTGATTATGGCGGCCCGCTCTTTTTATTGCCCGGCTTATTAATCGCAGCTTATCTGACTGATACTCCCTTTCCTAAACCCCATCAAGAAATGATGAAGGTTTACTTATTCAACCATCAGCATACTGATGGTGGCTGGGGCATGCATATTGAAGGCCAGCCGACGATGTTTGGCACAGTCATGCAATATGTTTCTTTACGTCTTTTAGGTACTCCTCAAGAGGATCCTAGATTACAAAAGGCGCAAGCGTGGATTAAAGAAAATGGTGGTGCAACAGGTATTCCATCTTGGGGGAAATTCTACCTTTCCATCTTGAACTTATATGACTGGGATGGCTTTAACAGCTTGTTTCCTGAAATGTGGTTATTCCCTAAATGGTTGCCAGTACACCCCTCTCGTTACTGGTGTCATAGCCGCATGGTCTATTTACCGATGGCTTACTGCTATGCACAGCGCATACAAGTGCCTGAAAATGATTTAATTCTCTCTTTACGCAAAGAAATCTATAACGAAGATTTTGCTAGCATCGACTGGCCAAAACAAAGAAACCAGGTCTGTGAAAAAGATTGCTACACCATCCAGTCACCTGTTTTAAAATGGATGAATGCTTTCACCAATGGCTATGAAAAAATCAGACCGCAATGGCTAAGAAACAAAGCAAGTGATTATCTTCTAAAATATATCGATGCGGAAGATGCACAAACTGAATATCTTGATATCGGCCCAGTCAACAAAGCAATCAACTCTATGTGCGTTTGGCATGCCTACGGAAAAGAGTCCGAGCCATTTAAAAAGCATGTTGCCCGTTGGTATGATTATTTATGGGTCGCTGAAGACGGCATGAAAATGAGCGGTTATAATGGCTCGCAATTATGGGATGTCGCTTTCACTACACGCGCCATGTTAGAAAGTGATTTAGGCAAACTATTCCCTAAAACGCTAGAAAAAAGCTATCAATTTATTGATGATATGCAAATCCTAGCCGCGCATGAAACGCATGAAGAATTTTTCCGCCATCCCATGATTGGCAGCTGGCCTTTTTCTACTGCCGAACAAGGCTGGCCGGTTGCTGACTGCACCTCGGAAGGTTTAAGCGCTACGCTCGCAATTCATAAAACAGGATTATTCAAACAAAATATTAGCGATCAACGCATAAAGCAAGCCGTTGATATTATTCTCTCTTATCAAAATAAAAATGGTGGCTGGCCAACTTATGAACTAAGTCGCGCCCCTAGCTGGCTAGAAAAACTCAATCCGTCTGAAGTATTCGCAGATATTATGATTGATTATTCTTGGACAGAATGCAGTGCCGCTTGTGTGGTTGCTTTACTGGAAATTTTAGAGCTTTACCCTGACTATAAACACGATGAAATTGAGCATGCTATTTCTCGTGGGTTAAAATTTATCGTCAAACAACAAAAAACCGATGGCTCTTGGTATGGCGGCTGGGCAGTTTGCTTCACTTATGCTACCTGGTTTGGCATAGAAGCCTTAGTTCAAGGCAAAGATTATATTGATACTCAACTAAGAACAAACTGCATTAATAAAGCCTGTGATTTCTTGCTGAGCAAGCAAATGGCTGATGGCGGCTGGGGCGAAACCTACGAATCCTGCGCTAAAATGGTTTACTCCCAAGCGGAAACCTCTCAAGTGGTTAATACGGCTTGGGCATTACTTGCCCTGCAAGCGGCAAAATCGCCAGAAAAAGAGGCGATTCAACGCGGTATAAACTTGCTTTTAGATCGACAATTAGAAAATGGCGACTGGGCGCAAGAAAACATTTCTGGCGTTTTCAACTACAATTGTATGATTACTTATAGCGCCTACCGGAATGTCTTCCCTATTTGGGCATTAAATCGTTTTTATCAACACAAACACTATTAAAGATTAGTTATTCATATTAAAATTAATCAGTTAAAGTCTATTATAAAGAATACATATGCATACAGCCTCTGAACATAATGATTTATTTGACATTTGCATTGTCGGTGCAGGGATGGCTGGCGCCACAATTGCGACATACCTTGCCCCCAAAGGTATCAAAATTGCACTTATTGATAGAGATTATGCAGAAAAAAGACGTATCGTAGGTGAACTATTGCAACCTGGCGCAGTACAGACCTTAAAGAAAATGGGCTTAGAACGGGTACTTGAAGGCTTTGATGCGCAACCTATTTATGGTTACGCTCTATTTAACAAAGACAACGAATTTTCTATTGAATACAACCAAGATAAATCAACAGATTATCGCGGTGTCGGACTACATAATGGTCGTTTTTTACAAAAAATTCGTGAAGATGCACTGCAAAACCCAAGTATCACACAAATCCACGGCACGGTTTCAGAACTTATCGAAGACGAGAACCATGTCGTCACCGGCGTTAAGTACAAAGAAAAACACACTCGCGACCTTAAAACTATCAATGCCAAGCTAACGATCACCAGTGATGGTTTCTTTTCTAGCTTTCGTAAAGACTTAAGTAACAATGTAAAAACCGTTACTTCATTTTTTGTGGGGCTTATTTTAAAAGACTGCGAACTCCCTTACCCAAATCATGGCCATGTATTTTTATCAGCATCTACTCCCTTTATTTGCTACCCGATTTCCAGCACAGAATCACGTCTACTGATTGATTTTTCTGGTGATCGTGCGCCAAAAAAAGAAGAAGTAAAACACCATATTGAAAATAACGTCATTCCATTCTTACCTAAAGAATTTAAGTATTGCCTAGATCAAGCCTTGCTTGAGAATGATTATAAAATCATGCCTAACCATTACATGCCCGCCAAACCCGTCTTAAAAGAAGGCGCAGTTTTATTAGGCGACGCACTGAATATGCGCCACCCTATCACTGGCGGCGGTTTAACGGCTGTATTTAATGATGTGTACTTACTTAGCACGCATTTACTGGCGATGCCTGATTTTAACGACTCCAAACTAATTAACGAAAAGATTAATTTATATTATACCGATCGCTATCACGCTAATACCAACGTCAACATTATGGCCAATGCTTTATATGGCGTTATGTCTAATGAGCTACTTAAACAAGGCGTATTTGAATATTTACGTAAAGGCGGTGATAACTCTGACGGCCCCATCAGCTTGCTAGCTGGCCTGAACAGAAATCCTACTATTCTGATCAAGCACTTTTTCAGTGTTGCCTTACTGTGCATTAGTAACCTGTTTAAAGCGAACAAAATGAGTTTCACCGACACTTTTCGTGTTATCAAAGATGCCTTTTGCATTATCAAACCCCTAGCCGTCAATGAGCTACGGCCTAGTTCATTTCGTAAAAAGAATATTCATAAATAACATGCAAAGACTTAAAGATAAAATACGCGATATTCCTGACTTCCCTAAACCAGGCATTATCTTTAAAGATATTACCCCGCTAGTAAAAGATCCAGCGGCTTTGCGCCTATCGGTACACCAATTAATTCAGCCCTTTTTAGGCCGAGATATTACTGCCGTTGCCGGCATGGAAGCGCGCGGTTTTATCTTTGGTTCATTGGTTGCATGGGAACTTAACCTACCGTTTATTCCTTTAAGAAAACCCGGTAAACTTCCCTACGATGCGCAAAGCATATCCTATGACTTGGAATATGGTTCAGCTAGCCTAGAAATTCATACTGACGCATTAGATAAAAATGACCGCGTATTATTAATCGATGATTTATTAGCGACCGGTGGCACAGCAAAAGCGAGCTGTGAACTAATAGAACAACTAGGTGCAACCATTGAAGCTGTAGCTTTCGTCGTAGAATTAGACTTTCTTAAAGGCAGAGATCAACTTAGCGGTTACGAAATTCACTCGCTACTTCACTATTAAATCAACCCACAAAAGCCATGCCGGAACTGCCTGAAGTTGAGACAAGCTTACGCGGCATTAGCCCCCATATAAAAAATCAAATAGTTACTCAGGTCATCATACGCCGGCCAAAACTGCGCTGGCCGATACCTAGTAACCTACCTGAACTACTTGATCAACAAGAACTAAAAAGCCTGAGCCGTCGTGCCAAATACTTGTTATTACACTTTGACACTGGCACCTTACTTATTCATCTTGGTATGTCAGGAAGCTTGCGTGTCGTCGCAGAAAACACCCCTGTTGCTAAACACGATCATGTTGATATCGCTTTTGCCAACAAAAAAACCATACGCTTGACCGATCCGCGTCGATTCGGTGCGGTCTTATGGCTTGGAAAAAAACCTTTTGAACATCCTCTCCTTAGCAATCTAGGTCCAGAGCCTTTGTCTGACAGCTTAACGGGCAAGTATTTATACGAAAAATCCAGAGCTAAGAAAGTCAATATCAAGCAGTTCCTAATGAATCAATGCATCGTCACTGGCATAGGTAATATCTACTGCACAGAGGCACTTTTTTATGCAGGTATAAGGCCAACACGAGCATCCGGAAATATTTCATTAAAACGCTATCAAACGCTAGTGATACACATAAAAAAAATCCTGCAAACTGCCATTGAACAAGGCGGCACTACTCTACGTGACTTTGTTGGTAGTGACGGTAAACCAGGGTACTTTAAACAAGAGCTCAGCACTTACGGACGTTCAGGCCTGCCCTGCCAACAATGTCAGCAACCTCTAATAGAAATAAAACAAGCCAATAGAACCACCGTTTATTGTAAGCACTGCCAAACTTAAATCTCGTTTTATATTACATACTCATTTCTGATTACCCATGAGCTTCCGCCATTTTAAAAACAGCCAACTAGACACTTCGTCATTCCTGCATTCTCTTAGCAGGAATCTAATTTTTTACTACATAGATTCCCGACAAAAGACTTCGGGAATGACCTGTTATAGAGTGTTGTCGTTTCTTTATCTTAAGTTGGCGGAGACTCATGGGTAATCTGCAGCCTGTAAGCAGCCTGCGACTTAGAACGCGAAGGAATGAGAGGCAAATAATATGCGACTTGCATTCCGTGGAAGTGGCTCTAGCCACGCAACGCGACTAAAGTCGCTCCCACATTGCTTTGTATAATCCCATGTTATTTACATCGTGCTTCCGAAGTGAAATACAGGAAAATAAATCCAAGCCCCCACACTTAAATTAACAACACCATGAACCAAGAAGACCTAACTAAAGAAAAAGTAAATCAAGAAACCTCTAAAATCGCCTGGTCTGAACTACAACGTTTTTTTGCCAGTGGCTTAGCCGTCTATGTCGCAGCTGATCTCGATTTAGTGGAAGTCGCTGACGCCTTCTCTAAAGATAACAAAACTAAAGTCGAACAATGGATGCAAACCCAACAAGTTAACCTTGTCTCCGACCAACAAGCCACAGACTGGATAAGTAATGACACCATCATGTGGGCAACCGTCGTTAAGCCATGGGTGCTTGTACAAGCACTTTAATTGACCTAGTTAAAATCCCCACCACAGAGGCATAAGTATCTACACAACTTTCTAGCATTAAAATACAATGAGTTGCAAGCTAGAGTAGCTCCCTCTCCTGCTGGAGAGGGCTGGGGTGAGGAGAATAAAATCAAGGCTTTTTCTTATTCCCCTCATCCAACCTTCTCCCTCTGGAGAAGGCTTTTAGACTTGTGTAGATAATACCTATGCCACAGAGAAAAATAATTCATTCCTATTACAACAATACCTAATCAAACAATCTTTCACTCTGTGCTCTCTGTGCTCTCTGTGTCCTCTGTGGTTAAATAACAAAATCATACTGAAAGTGAGCTGTAATACCTTGCAAAATCACAGCGCATATTGCACACTTATCAAAAACACTACTTAATACACCACAGGGGTTCCCATGGAAAGAAATGAAGCAATGTCCTTTATTCTAAAGCTACTAAAACTTATGCTAGAAAAGGATGGCTCTGATTTATTTATCACTACTGGTTTCCCGCCAGCAATGAAAATAAAAGGTATTATGACTCCCATATCAAAGCAAGCCTTATCAGCCAATGATGCAAAATCACTGACCCAGTGCATCATGAATGATAAGCAGCTAAAAGAATTTGAAGAAACTAAAGAATGTAATTTTGCCATCTCCCCTGCTGGCTTATCTCGATTTCGTGTCAATGCCTATGTACAACAAGGTACACAAGGCTTAGTGATGCGTACTATCGCCAATGAAATACCTAGCTTTGAAACACTCGGCCTGCCCTCTATATTAAAAGACCTGATTATGGCCAAAACTGGCTTAATTGTCATGGTTGGCGGCACAGGCTCAGGTAAATCAACCTCCATGGCCTCGATGCTTGATCATCGCAATGAAAATAGCTACGGCCATATCATCACCATTGAAGATCCGATTGAATATGTACACAAGCATAAAAACTGCGTCATCATGCAACGTGAAGTCGGCGTAGATACTGATGGTTGGGAAGTTGCACTGCACAACACTTTGCGCCAAGCACCTGATGTTATTGTATTAGGTGAGATTCGCGACAAAGAAATCATGAACTTTGGTATTGAATTTGCTCAAACAGGTCATTTAGCACTTGCCACCTTACACGCCAATAATGCCAACCAAGCCATTGATCGTATATTAGGTTTCTTTAGCACTGAAACTCAAGTCAAATTAATGCAAGATTTATCCTTAAATGTACGTGCCATTATCTCGCAGCGCTTAATTAAAACAGTCGATGGTGGACGTTGCGCGGCTATTGAGATTTTAATCAATACACCTCTTATTTCAGATTTAATTGCCAAAGGCGATGTCTCAGGCATTAAACCGATCATGGCTAAATCACGCGAACTCGGCATGCAAACTTTTGACCAAGCGATATTTGCTCTCTATCAGCAAGGCAGAATAAGCTATGAAGAAGCGCTGAGAAATGCTGACTCGGCCAATGAGCTACGCCTACAAATCAAACTAGCGAGTGGTGAAGATAACTCTAGTAATGGGCTATCATTAGAATCAACTGATGACCACGAAGAAGGGATATAAATAATAGCCCTACTATTGACTTAAAAATGGTAGGGCGGACTTTAGTCCGCCATTGCTCAAAAAGCGGACTGAAGTCCGCCCTACTATATTATTAATGTCTCCTGTTAAGTGGGTAGCCTAAAATTTTAAACCAGTACTTACCTCATCATCGAAAATGCCTACTCCCCCCTATCGAAACCTAGCCACTGAACAAACAAAACTATGGATATCACGCCTTACCTAAAATTGATGATCGATAAAAAAGCTGAAAACCTAATCTTCAGCCTTGACTCAGCCCCTCGCTTACGTTTATTAGATCAAGAAAAACCAGTAGGCAACGCAATATTAAGCCATGAAATACTGAATGAAATTTTCCTAGCGCTAACAGATAGCACACAAAAACTGCAATTTTCTATCGACAAAAAAATACGCTTTGTCAGCCCCTTATTTGGTGGCCAAGATTTTGTCATTGAAGCAACCGAAAAAGATAGCGAGCTATCCATTAACATCAGCATAGATAAGCGCCAAGCAGCTGCAAAAAATACGCCACCGCCCAAAAAAATACAAGTGCTAGGCTCTGCACCACTCGAAACGCTGGATATATTTCCATACCTAGAAAAAATGGTCGCTCTCGAAGGCTCTGATCTTTTTATAACCTCAGGCTCGCCGGTCAAAACAAAAATCCACGGCTCAGCGGTTGAACTTGACAGCTATTTGCTCACTCCCGAACTAACCAAGTCAGTCGCCTATGCGATTATGACCAAAGAGCAGATTGAAGAATTTGAACAAACTAAAGACCTAGATTTTGCCATTAGCCTACCTGATGAAAGTGCCCGTTTCCGAGTTAATGCTTTTTATCAACGCAGAACTATCGGCATCGTATTACGTTTGATTCCAGCGATCATCCCCACCGCAAAAGAGTTAGATTTACCGGAAGTTCTCACCGAATTAATTATGGACAAGCGCGGCTTATTATTGATGGTTGGCGGTACAGGTTCAGGTAAATCGACCTCATTAGCGGCCATGATTAATCACCGTAATATCAATGCCGCAGGACATATTCTAACCATCGAAGACCCAGTTGAATTCTCACACCCGAACTTAAAATCTATCGTCAATCAGCGTGAAGTTGGTGTTGATACCGCCTCCTATGCGCGCGCCCTTAAAGCCAGCTTACGAGAAGCGCCCGATGTTATTTTAATCGGAGAAATTCGCGACCGCGAAACTATGGAAGCCGCTTTAGAATTAGCTAACACAGGCCATTTATGTATTTCGACCTTACATGCAAATAATGCCAACCAAGCCATGGAGCGTATTATCAACATGTTCCCTCATGTCCAACATAAACAACTATTTATGGATCTTGCTATCAACTTAAATGCGGTTATCTCACAGCGCCTTATTCCTGACCTTCGTGGTAAACGCTGCGCCGCCATCGAAGTTCTTATCAACACCCCACATATCTCCAACCTGATTTTAAAAGGCGATCTAAATGAAATCAAAGAAGCGATGAAAACAAGTGGTAGCAAAGGCATGATAGCATTTGATGACGCACTACTGGCTCTCTACAAAGCAGAAAAGATCAGCCTAGAAGAAGCACTAAGAAATGCCGATTCCCGTAATGATTTAGAGGCTAAGGTTAATTTCGGTTAGCAATAAAATATAACATTCTGTGGGAGTGGCTTTAGCCACGAAATCGCGACTAAAGTCGCTCCCACAGTTTTTATGATCCGGTGTTGTTTAATTTCAGCTATTTAAGAACAACTTAGGAATCAAACTTCAACAATATCCGAGAGCACCGCCAGTCCTTAAAGGACT
>CBDVDU010000043.1:0-13358 GCA_965372825.1 uncultured Gammaproteobacteria bacterium
AAAATATTACTTTTACCCAACTCAACATCATCGCCCTTTTTCGCGTGACTACGTAGGCGCTTATAATGATTATAAACTGCAACCGACAGTATTCTCTTAGCTTTATCTTGGCCAATCACATACTCATCTAGCGCTTGTTTAATTTCCTTCGGTTTCGGTAACTTTTGCTCACCTTCCTCAACTAGATCATCATTGGCAAATTCTTCCTTAATGATGTCATTACAAAGATCAACGCACTCATCGCAAACATAAACAGAAGGACCAGCAATAAGCTTTTTTACTTCACTTTGGCTCTTGCCACAAAATGAACAATATAAAATTTTATCGCTATCACTTTTTTTGCTCATTGCTTAACCTTAAAATAATTTTGTAAATTTTTTTATCAAGATTCTGTCCTGTTAGACAGCACTTTATCAATCAACCCATACTCAACAGCTTCTTGCGCACTTAAAAAGTTATCTCTATCGGTATCCGCCTGAATTTTTTCCATATTCTGACCGGTATGATGCGATAGGATTTTATTTAACTTCTCACGTATCGTTAAAATCTCACGCGCATGAATATCAAAATCAGAAGCTTGACCTTGAAAGCCACCTAATGGCTGGTGAATCATTACTCTTGAGTGAGGCAAACAATATCTTTTACCTGCCGCACCACCGGTTAATAGCAATGACCCCATACTAGCCGCCTGCCCAATACACATAGTACTGACATCTGGCTTAATAAACTGCATGGTGTCATATATTGCCATCCCAGCAGTAACCGAACCACCCGGTGAATTAATATATAAATGAATATCTTTGTCAGGGTTCTCAGATTCTAAAAACAACAACTGAGCCACAACGAGGTTAGCCATGTAATCTTCGACTTGACCCACCAAAAAAATTACGCGCTCTTTTAATAATCGCGAGTAAATATCATAAGAACGCTCACCACGCGCAGTCTGCTCCACAACCATAGGCACTAAGCCACCAGCTGCTTGAGGCATGATAATATTTCCCATTCCGTTATGGCTATTCATTATTTTCGTCCTTATTGCTATGCTGCAGAATCCATCACATCGCTAAATGCTACATTCTCGTCGGTAACTTTAACTTTACCTAAGACCCACTCAACAGTTGCATCTTCAAGCACTAATTGCTCAATTTCGGCTAAACGCTTCTTATCGCCATAATACCAACTAACAACTTGCTCAGGATCCTCATAGCTTGCTGCCATTTCATCAACAACTGCACGAATCTGGTCAGCATCTACTTTAATTTCATTTTTCTGAATAATTTCAGCCAAAATCAAGCCTAGTGCAACTCTACGTTTTGCCTGATCTTCAAAATCAGCATTAGCAGGCTTTACATCATTGATGTCCATATTACGTTTTTTTGCATTTTCGTAATAAGGCTTCATTAAACTTTCGACCTCTTGATCAATCATTACGACTGGCAACGCCACAGGAACAGTTGCATATAATGCATCCATCACTGCGTTTTTAAGTCTTGATTTAAGTGCCTGATCTAATTCACGTTGCATATTTGTTTGCACATCAGCACGGAACTCCTCTTCATCACCACTCTCAATACCATAAGCTTTAATAAACTCAGCATCGATTTCTGGTAAAGCAGATGATTCAATTTTCAGCACTTCTATTTCAAACTCAGCCGCTTTACCCGCCAACTTTTCATTCCCATATTCTTCTGGAAAAGTAATTTCGAAAGTTTTAGTTGCGCCTACAGCAAGACCCGTCACCTGCTCCTCGAAGCCAGGAATCATGTTCTTAGAACCAATTTCTACTTGGAAATCTTCTACCGTACCGTCAGTGAAGTTTTCACCATCGCATACACCAGAAAGTTTAATAGTTACTTTATCGCCATCTTGAGAATCCTGCTCAGATGCTACCCAGACTTTACGCTGCTCTTTAAGCTTTTCAATCATCGCAGCAACATCAGATGCCCCAACAACAGCAACAGGCTTAGTAACAGCAGCCGCATCAATAGTATCTAAAGAAATTTCCGGATAAACTTCAAAAGTCGCTGTAAAATGAAAACCTTCATCAGCTTTCACAGGCTCAATTTGAGGCATTCCAGCAGGGCGCAAATCATTATCTTGGACTGCTTTAAAATAATTCGTTTGGATCAAGTCACCTGTAATTTCTTCTCTTACACGTGCTCCATACATTTTTTTTACAACATTTTGAGGAACCTTTCCAGGACGAAACCCGTCTATTTTGACCTCACGCGCTAAAGTCTTTAAGCGCTCATTAATCTTTCCCTGAACAACGTCTTCAGGTATGATAACAGTCATTTTTCTGCTTAATTCCGATGTCTTTTCGACAGAGACTTGCATTGATTATCCTCAATTGTATAAATGAATAGCTTACGAATACCCGTGATGGGAAATGTATTTCTGAGAATTAACGATGATTACCGTTAATAAATCTATTTGATAATAAGTGGTGCGAGCGGGGAGACTCGAACTCCCACATCATAGATACTGGTACCTAAAACCAGCGCGTCTACCAATTCCGCCACGCTCGCAAACTTAATTTGAAGAGCAATTATAACCATCTTTTTTAGAAACACAAATAAAACTTTTAATTTTTTTATTACACTGAGCCACTTAGTATTAACTACACCTTGATTAAGGAAATTTAAAAAAATCTTTTTAATCAATAATGTACAATTTCTCACAAAATAAATCCTTTACTTCGACTATAATTAACATAAGAGCTGATAATTCTAACGGAGGTCATTAATGAACATTTCACCTGATAGCAGTGCCATCCAATTATTTAACAGTGCACAACAAAAATCGAATGATGCGGCCATACAAATAGCTAAATCTCCTATTCAAAGCAATGAAGTAGGCAGCTCTAACTTTAACCAGAAAGACATTATCAAACCTATATTGAGCCTAAAAGAAGCAGAGTTTGAAACTTCTGCCGGTGTGAAATTGCTTAATGCAGAAAAGGAAATGCTAGGCGCATTTATAGATGAAAGGGCATAATCCTCACAAATCCACTTGAGTAAAATGGCATTTCATTCTATTCAGGCTCTTTAGCAAAAAAAAGTATCCATAGACTCTCACCCTCCTTTTATTACCTAAAACCGCCCTTCTCCTACCTACGTCAAATAGCTTAATCAGGTATACTCTATCTCTTTTTTAATTTATATAGAGATAAACATGAGACCTAGCGGACGTGCGCCTGAGCAACTTAGAGAAGTTAAATTTACCTGTGGATTCACCAAGCACGCAGAGGGGTCTGTCTTAGTTGAATTCGGAGATACGCGCGTACTATGTACTGCAAGCGTTGAAAGCAGAGTGCCGCGTTTCTTAAAAGGAAAAGGCCAAGGCTGGATCACTGCCGAGTACGGCATGCTACCCCGTTCAACACATACACGCATGGGGCGCGAAGCGAGCCAAGGAAAACAAGGCGGTAGAACTCAAGAAATTCAGCGCCTTATCGGCAGATCACTGCGTGCCGCAGTGGATTTATCCGCTCTAGGCGAACACACTATTACTATCGATTGTGACGTTATTCAAGCTGATGGAGGAACGCGTACCGCTTCGATTACTGGTGGCTTTGTCGCACTTTCTATCGCTATAGAAAAAATGCTCAAACAAAAGAAAATCAAAAAAAATCCGATTCACGGACAAATCGCCTCAATTTCAGTAGGCATTTATAACGGCACACCGGTTCTGGATTTAGACTATAAAGAAGACAGCAATGCAGAAACAGACATGAACGTAGTCATGAATGATGCCGCAGCCTTTATTGAAGTTCAAGGCACCGCGGAAGGACATGCCTTTCGCCAAGAAGAACTTAACGCCATGCTAGAGCTAGCTAAATCAGGCATTGCAGATTTATTAGTTAAACAATCTGCAGCCTTAGCAGAGCACCTGTAAACTAATACACAACGTTTGTAGCCGTTGATACTGCAAACGTTGTACCCCTACTATCCAGCACACAGAACAACAAACTCCACTTTTTTTACTTTATAATAATTAACCATGTTATTTTCTAATTCTCAAAAAATCGTCTTAGCCAGCGGCAACAAAGGGAAAATTAAAGAGATCCAAGCTCTTTTAAATGATTACACGATAGTTACTCAGCAAGAATTTAACATCCAAGAAGCCGAGGAAACAGGCAGTACGTTTATTGAAAATGCCATTATTAAGGCAAGAAACGCTGCATTACACAGCAACTTACCCGCTATTTCGGATGATTCAGGTTTAGTCGTTGATGCATTAAATGGTGCACCGGGCGTCATTTCCGCTCGCTTTGCAGGCCCACAAGCCAACGACCAAGAAAATCTACAGAAATTACTTAAAAACATGGAAGGCATCCCTGAAGCACAACGAACAGCGCGCTTTATTTGCGTTATCGTGCTAATGCGCCATGCTAACGATCCTTTCCCTATTATTACCCAAGCGAGCTGGGAAGGTGTCATTCTACCTAAGGCACAAGGCACAAACGGCTTTGGTTACGACCCTGTCTTCTGGGTTCCGACTGAAAACTGTAGTTCAGCTGAATTACCAGCAAGTAGAAAAAACCAGTTAAGTCACCGCGGACAAGCACTAAGGGAATTAAGTAAATTTCTATAAGCAGCAATAATATCGGCTAAAATCGAGTGTTTGACTAAACTCGGAAACAATTAGGCTTTATAATTTAGCAACAACACCTACCTTTCTCCACTTCATACCCCCCTATGCTAACCCGCCTAACCCTTTATATTGCCTACAGCCTGAAAACCTCAGCGCACTATCAAAGCGTAAAAAGGTTTTTCTACGATTTATTAAAAAACCCACAAAGTAAAATCAAATCATACTTTGATATTTTTATGATTCTGTTAGTTACTAGTAGCGTATCACTGCTACTTTACGAAGTAGAGCATACAACATCGGCATGGGCTATTTTATTTGAAAACTTTGTAGTCACTGTATTTATCTGTGAATACCTACTACGCGGCTGGATATACTCCGACATACACAACTTGATTATCAAGCAACATGAAAAATCCGAATATTTAAACACTCCCTTTCATTTACACAAAGTATTAGGACAGGTTTTTACTAACAAGCTCAGCTACCTCTTTTCTCTGGGCTCTATTATTGACCTACTCGCCATCCTACCCAGCTACAGACCGCTGCGTATTCTGCGAATCTTCCTGATTTTTCGCTTATTTAAATTATTTCGCTACTCACAAAGCATGCAAATGTTCACCGGAGTACTGAAAAATAAACGCTTTGAACTGACGACGCTAGCCGTTTTTATGAGTTTTTTGATTTTCATTGCCAGTACCGCCATATATATGTTTGAAAACCCTAATATGGGTGGCCAAATAAATGACCTATATGACGCTTTTTATTGGGCTATTGTGACCATGTCAACTGTAGGTTATGGCGATATAACTCCCGTAACGACAGGAGGCCGCTTAGTAACTAGTGCACTTATTATCGCCGGATTAGGCATTCTTGCCTTCTTCACCTCCATTATCGTGGCCGCTTTCAATGAGAAAATGCACGAATTTCAGGAAGAAAGAGTTAAATCACGCATTGAAAAATTAACAGACACGACTATTCTTTGCGGCTTTGGTCGAGTGGGACAAGAAATAGCCATTCAATTAAATGCAAACCAACAAAGCTTTGTCGTTATAGATAAAAACGAACAACTCATTGCCTTAGCCAAACAAAAAGGCTATATCACGCTGTGTGATGATGCTAGTAAAAACTCAGTCTTAGAACAGGCAGGCATAAACCATGGCGCCAGAAATATTCTATGTGTCACGGGCGATGATGTAACGAATGTTTATATCACTCTAACTAGCCGTTATTTAAACCCAGACATCACCATCATTTCACGCGCCAACCGAGAGGGCAATGTAAATAAACTCTATCAGGCGGGCGCTAACCATATTGTCCAACCCTTTACTATTTCTGGACTGCTAGCAGCAGAATATGCAGGACATCCCGTTGCTTTCGAAGCCATACACGGCATTTTGTATGGCAACCAGGACATACAAATGGATGCACTCACTATATATCAAGACTGTTTTTTAGAAGGCGTTTCATTGGAAGAGGCTAATTTAGATCAATACAAAGTTCGCTTAATGGGCATAATTAGCGCTAATCCAATCCATGTAAAACGCAAAAACCGCTATAAACTACATAATCAACATTTTTATTTTAACCCCGAACCCAATCTAACTCTCTATACTGACGATATAATAGTATTACTCGGTCGACGCATTAGCATTAGTCATTTACATGATTTAATCGAAACCAGTCGCCTACAAAGGAAAAAGCATGACCGATAAACTAATCGCTATTTTTGGTTATAACCGCTTGTCATTTGAACTGATTACGCTGCTTAATGAAAAGCAAAATAAGCTGATAATACTTGATGCCGATCCAGAAAAAATAGAACAAGCCTTGCAAAAAGGCCTACCTGCGCAACTTATGGACTACCGACAGGACGAAGACCTTATTACGCTCGGCATAGGCTCATCAGTAGAAACACTGTTTTGTTATTTAGAGCAGGACTCAGAAAATGTTTTTTTATCCCTTTCAGCTCGTACGCTGGATAAGCGGTTAAACATAATTTCTATTGTTAATCACCCCGATTCTGTCGAAAAACTATTGGCTGCGGGCGCCAATAAAATCATCAATCCTTACGAAATATGTAGTCACAAAACCTATCAATTACTAACTAAGCCAAGCATTACTTGGATTTTAGACGAAGCTGTTTTCGGTCGGGCGGATTTATACATGTCAGACATTACGATTCCAGAACGCTCTATATTAGAAGACACACTCACCAGTCAACTACATTTAAATCAACGCTTCAACTTATTTTTAATTGGTGTAATTGATAAAGAACTCGGGGAGAAGTTATACTTTTCCTTAGGAGGGCAAGATCATAAACTCGATGCAGGTGATATTTTAGTCGTATTAGGTGCCAATCGGGACATTAAAAAATTTAAAAAAGAAATAGGAGTTATTGAATGATTCAATTTAAACCCAGAACTTGGTTTTTCCTCGGCTTTATCGCTTGCTTTTCTATGCTTGCAGTCGGCGCATACTTTCAGTTCGTTGATGAGCTAGAGCCCTGCCCTTTATGCATCTCTCAGCGTATTGCCATATTAATAACGGGCATTACTTTTCTTATTGCCGCGCTACATAACCCAGCACAAAAAGGCGTACAAATTTACGCGATTCTTAGCGCATTATTTGCCTTAGCAGGATCAGCTGTTTCCGCGCGTCATGTCTGGCTACAAAATTTACCGCCAGAAGAAGTACCTGAATGTAGCCCTGGACTTTCCTATATTTTTGAAAACTTTCCGCTAACTGATACCCTTAAACTCATGGTTAACGGCACCGGTGAATGCGCGGATGTCTTATGGACATTTTTAGGGCTCAGCATACCTGGCTGGACTTTTATTGCTTTTATCGGCTTGGCATGCGTTAGCTTGTATCAACTCATTAATAAGGCTTAATACCATGTATAAAAAAATCGCTTTACTGGCTTTATTATCGCTCAGCCTTAGTAGTTTCGCAGAGACCACGGATTTACAAAAAGCAATCAACGGCTCGCACCGCTCAGCAGAACATAAGGCACGTGACATTTACAGACACCCAGAAAAAACACTAGAGTTTTTTGATTTGCAGCCCAACATGACTGTGGTCGAAATATGGCCAGGCGGCCAAGCTTGGTATACAGAAATTCTAGCGCCTTACTTAAAAGATCACGGCAAACTCTATGCCGCTCACTTTGACGAGAATTCAACTGTTCCTTATTTCGTCAAAAGCTTAACAAAATTCAAACAAAAGATAGCTGCAGCCCTTGAAGTCTATGGAAAAGTAATCACCACCACCTTGGAAACATCTGGACAACTAAAAATTGCCCCAGATAATTCAGCTGATCGAATACTTACTTTTCGCAATGTGCATAACTGGATGAAAAGCGGCCGAACTGAACATGTCTTTAAATCTATGCATCAAGCATTGAAGCCAGGTGGAATGTTAGGCGTAGTCGAGCATCGCAACCCTGCCGGCACCAAACAAGACCCAGCCGCACTCTCGGGTTACGTTACTGAAGCCTATGTTATTCAGCTAGCAGAGCAAGTAGGTTTCAAGTTAGTTGCTAAATCTGAGATAAATGCCAACCCAAAAGATACGCATATTCACCCTAAAGGAGTGTGGTCACTACCGCCCTCATTAAAAGGCGGAGAAACAAATAAAACTAATTTTAGTGCTATCGGAGAAAGTGATCGCATGACCTTAAAATTCATTAAGCCTGAATAGTTTTTCAAGTACTTACGCACAAACACTTATTAATGCCCATAAAATACCCAATACTTTTTGCTAAAGTAGCGCGAACAACAACGTAACATATTGTTTAATAAAACAATACTTCTCTCTGTTGTTTTTTTAGACAATTTCTACAGCCCCACTAAAGCCAAGCCTTAGGTCGTCTTTTCCCAATCTTATTAACAAGGTTATCCACAATATTTGTGGGTAACTTTTTTATCAAATTTATGAGCCACTTAAGAAATAAAACTATTTTGTCAGGTAGCGTGTTTTTTTTAAACAGCAATGATAGAATCAAACCATTAGTAAGGTAATTTTTTATAAATCATGTCCACTGACTCTCAACCCACTTCTGCAAGTTCACCTGCTTTTGAATTCAAAAGTGGTGTAATTACTATTCCGGTACTCAATCTATTTAGTACCGATATCAATGTAATTACTCTCCAACTACGCGAAAAAATAAAACAAGCACCTGAATTCTTTACCAATTCATCGCTATTACTTGATCTCAGTGCCGTACAAGACCAAGAATTGAATCTTGCCTTACTGGTTGATGCCATTCGTAACTCAGGTATGCGCCCTATTGGCGTCCGAGGCGGAACAGCCGACCAACATCAAGACGCAAAAGATTTAATGCTGCCTGTTATGGCCGCACAAAATAGTACGAGCAGCGCCAAACAAGAAGCACCCGTAAAACTAGAAACAGAAGTACCTAAACAAGAAAATCCTGACCCAGTGGCAAGCACCACGACTGTAAGCACGATCATCAATCAACCTATACGCTCTGGTCAGCGCATCTATGTTAAAGGTGATTTAATCGTCATTGCCCAAGTAAGCGCTGGCGCTGAAGTCATAGCCGAAGGTAACATACATATTTATGGCACTTTAAGAGGTCGCGCTTTAGCTGGTGTACAAGGCGATGAGAGCGCTCAAATTTTCTGCTCTAATTTACAAGCCGAATTGGTCTCTGTGGCAGGAACTTATCGTATCAGCGAAGACTTAGATGAATCAAACCGCAATACACCGGTACAAATTTATCTGAACAACCAAGCATTAATTATTAAAAATATTTAGGAGACAATCCATTGGCTAGAATTATCGTTGTAACATCTGGAAAAGGCGGAGTGGGAAAAACCACCACCAGTGCCGCAATTGCCATGGGACTTGCTAAAAAAGGACACAAAACAGCCGTTATCGATTTTGATGTAGGTCTACGTAACTTAGATCTTATTTTAGGCTGTGAGCGTCGCGTTGTTTATGACTTTGTAAATGTTATTAATAACGAAGCAACTTTAAACCAAGCCTTAATTAAAGATAAGCGCTGCAACCAGCTGTATATCCTTCCAGCTTCACAAACGCGCGATAAAGATGCATTAACTAAAGAAGGCGTAGGCAAAGTACTAGAGGAATTGTCAAAAACTTTTAAATACGTCGTCTGTGACTCACCAGCAGGTATTGAGCGCGGCGCGAATCTAGCCATGTATTTTGCTGATGATGCCTTTGTTGTGACCAACCCTGAAGTCTCATCAGTACGTGACTCGGATCGCATGTTAGGGATTTTATCCAGCAAATCAAAACGCGCAGAACTCGGTGAAGAACCCATAAAAGAATACCTTTTACTCTCTCGCTACGACCCTAAGCGGGTTAAATTAGGCGCAATGTTAAGTGTTGAAGACGTACAAGACATTCTTTCTTTACATTTGCTCGGCGTTATTCCCGAATCACAAACAGTACTCAGTGCATCAAATGCTGGTGAGCCAGTTATTCTTGATGAAAATAGTGATGCTGGACAAGCCTACTCAGATATTGTTGACCGTTATTTAGGCGAAGACAAGCCGCACAGGTTTATCGATGAAGCAAAAAAAGGCCTCTTTGGACGCCTATTTAGGAGTTAATCATGAGCTTACTTGATTACTTTAAAACCACTAAACCTAACTCTGCTAAAGTTGCAAAGGAACGTTTACAAATCCTCGTTGCACACGAAAGAAATGCACGTAACCAACCTTCTTATCTTCCTGCATTACAGCAAGAGTTATTAAAAGTTATACAGAAATATATTAAAGTTGACCTCGATGCTATATCTGTCAACTTTGATAGCGATGATGAACAAGAGACATTAGAGCTTAATATTGTTCTTCCTGATCACACAGATTCTTAATTTTTTTATTTTTTTATCTTAACAAGGTGTAACTATGAGTGATTCAATTGGAAATGCTGCCGGTGTAATCTGGAAATTTTTAAATGACAACGGTCCATCAAGTGCAAATAAAATTAGCACCGAAACGGGCTTAAGCAAAAATGATTTACAGCGTGGATTGGGCTGGCTAACATGCGAAGGTAAGCTGAGCTTTGAAGTAAAAGGCCGCACAGAAACTATTTCATTAGTATAAAATCAAATTTTGATGGAAGTTGAAAGCTTAGTTTCCGCTTCCATCAAAATAAGTATTAACTCGAAAATTCTCAGTAATAGAGCGCATCGCACTATGATTCGCCATCATTACTGACTGTAATAATCCCATGACATAAGTCGGCATAGCATTTCACCACCAAAAATCTGTCACCCACACATCAAGCCGACCTTTCTCAACTATATTTATACTGTTTTTTAGGCCATTTTAACGGCTGCTACCACTGAAATTTCCACCAATAATTCAGGCCGCGCAAGACTAGCCTGTACACATGCACGCGCTGGCGAATAGCCTTCAATTACCCAAGCATCCCATACTGCGTTCATTTGAGCAAAATCCTGCATATCCTTAATATAAAGTGTTGCCGAAAGAATATGCTGACGATCACTACCAGCCTGCGCTAATAAATCATCAACCTTATCTAGCATGGTCTGAGTTTGTTCTTGAATGCCTTCATTAGCATCTTTAGGCACCTGACCACACAGATAAACGGTACTATTATGAATAACGATTTTACTCATGCGCCTTCTATCAGTACCTATTCGGGTAATACTCATTTTCTCTCCTTTCACACATTGTGATTATTGTAACTACTCATTACTCACAGACCAATACATATAAAAACAGCGGGCTAGTATTTTAAGCCGGTACAATTTATGTAGGGTTGCACCGCATACCTTGCTACACCAAAAGGTACGCGATGCTTACCCTACCTTAATGTTTCGCCTTAAGTGTAAGTCCAAAACATCGTCATTCCCGAAGTCTTTTATCGGGAATCTAGGTATCATAATAGATTCCCGATAAAAGCATAGGATGACGGGAGCAAAAAAATTGCTACCCTACAATAATGAAAATTTGCCCAATATTAATCAAATCGACTGAGGCTAAACGGCTCTATAGGTAACTCTGAACGTCCATCCAGAATCAATTGCGCCATAATTCGCCCGATTATCGGTGATAATTGGAAGCCATGTGCAGAAAAACCAAAAGCATGATAAGCATTTTTCATGCTCTGCGAAGCGTCAATGACCGGAATATTATCCGGCATAAAACCTTCAATACCTGCCCAAGCGCGAACGATACGCACATCTTCAAGTTGTGGAAAAAAGTGCATAACCGTCTTGGCACTTTCAGACAGTTGCAACCAGTCTATATCAGTTTTTTCCTTAGCAAAATCGAGTTTAGCGACTAATGCCCCACCGATAATCAGGGAGCCATTTTGCATTTGCTTAAACGATAATTTACGACTCGCAGCACCCATAACCGGATCAATAAAATGCGGTAAGCGTTCAGTGACCATCAACATTAATGCTTTAGGTGTTAAAGGCACTGAATCATGCAGTAACCCCGCTAGTTTTCCTGCCCATGCACCAGCACAGTTCACTAAAATATCACTGTTAAAAGTGCCTTTTGAAGTACGCACTTGCCAACCTTCACCCTCTTGTTCAAGCCTGTAAACTTCGGTATCAGAGTGAAAAATGACACCTAACGCTTCTGCTTTCCTACGAAAGGCCGTTAAGGCGTGATACGGACGCCCATAACCATCTTCTCGGCACATTAAAGCACCAACACAGTGGGGTGCTAAGGCGGGAACTAATTGATACAGCTCTTTTTTACCAATCATTTCTTCATGCTGATAACCCAGTCCTCGAACCATTGCCGCCCGTTGCTCTAGCTTATCCATATCCGACTGATTTTCGGCAATGCGTAATTGTCCAGGGAAACGCGCATCACAACCTGAATCGACTAGGCTTTCAATGTTACGCCACATTTTAGCTGCTTCTACAGTTAAAGGGATTTCTGCTGGATCTCGATTAAGCTGCCGTAAACCACCGGCATTCGCTCCAGAAGCATGACGGCCTGGACTCGCTTTATCAATCACGATACAACGACATCCGCGCATGGCTAATTGCAGCGCAATAGAGGAGCCCATCAAGCCTGCGCCAATAATAAGGACTTCCGTATTCATAACGCTTCCTCCTTAGCTAAACCCGCTAACTGTTTTAAGGTTAAAGGAGCAACGGGGGGGCGACCTCGAAAATGGCTATTCACAGAGACGGGTTGCCCTCCTGCATCCGCCACAATATGCGCGACCGCATTAGCACACTGCCGGCCCTGACAAGCGCCCATGCCACAACGCGTTAAATACTTCACGTCATTGCCACCGCCATGACCATTCTCAACAGCAGTTCTTATTTGTCCCGCAGTAATTTCTTCGCAACGACAGACAATGGTATCCTTACCGGCAGTCGCCAATAGCTTTTGGGGAATCGCAAAATAAGCCTCTAAAAAAGGTCGGATACGGCGATCATCATTCATGCATTTACGCTCTTTTACTGATCGCTGATCACGCTCTGTTTGCGTAATAACCCCCAGTGCAAACAAGGCTTGCAAACCTGCTAATCGCCCCGCATGTTCAGCGGAACGACCACCGTTAATACCCGCACTATCACCCGCTACCAAAATACCTTCAATACTGCTATTACCCCAATCATCCTGTTTTGGGCGCCAGCATTGCTGGCTGCTATCCCATTGATGCTGACAGCCGGCGGCCTGAGTTAACCAAATATGCGGAATTACACCAAAATGAGTTAATAATAAATCTGTTTCGATACTGTGTTCTCTACCCAAGTGACGATAATGCACTGA
>CBDVDU010000044.1:0-13280 GCA_965372825.1 uncultured Gammaproteobacteria bacterium
GAGATTCTTGCAAATCCTGCCGCTTAATATATTTATCTTTTACTAAAAATCTCGTTTCTGCCTTTTCAGGACAATTACCCCTTTTATAAGTCACCTTACCATTGAACTCACATTTAGTAATGGCCTGCACGGATTGCACAAAACCAAACAGCAAAAAAGCAATTACAAACCGCATACATCCTCCCATATAAATAAGACTAAGCACTTTAACACATAAGTACTTAGGCTCAGAAAATCCCTAATTTAATTAGCCTATTTTTTCGACACCCAAACAGAGTTCAAATTAAGCGATTTTTTCATTTTAATCGCATACGCCGCGGCCTCAGCCTTATCTTTAAACCCGGCTACCCGCACCCTAAACCACTCAACGCCTCGCACATCAACAGAAACGACTTCGGCAGGAATGCCTTTTTGCTTATATTCTTGTACTTTTTTATCGGTATACCAACGCTGCTTAAAAGACACTAAATTTACCACCCACTCTTGCACAGCAACGCGCTTAACTACCTTACGAGAACTTGCCTTAGACCTAGTTCTTACCCCTTTTAAACTAGCGACTTTAACCTCAAGAGCGGCTAACTTTTCATTTATATTAATCAGCTGATTATCCACTACCTGTTGGATTTCCTCAGCATTGATAGAGTTCAATTGCCCCTGCAAAGTATTCAAACGCTCAGGCATCTTATTAACAAGCATCTGCATGCTTTGCACTCTGAACTGCAAATCTTCTATTTTTGCATCATTGGGATCAGCTAGTTTTATTGCCGGCACTGCTAAGCGATCTTCAATATCCATCACGCTCCCCTGCACTCGTTCAACACTTGACTGCACTCCCGAGTTTAAAACAACAACAGTAATACCTATAACCAGAGAAATTACACCAACAACTAAAGCACTAACACTCCATACTTTAAGCTTCTTATTAGCCTCATCCAGCTCTCTATTAGCTCTTTTTTGATCCTTGACTACCTTACCCAAAACCTCAGAAAAATTAAGCCCCGACTTCAAATCAGCCAACTCACTTTCTATCTGAGCAATTTTCTCACTTTGATCATCGACTGCCGCCACTGACTTGCTTGGCTCAGAAACTACTACTGCAGCAACTCGCTCAGGAACAACTTCTGGCTCTGGCACAGCAACCTGCTCCACCCGATCTGGAGCCGACAATTCCACCTCTTCCTCTTCAAACTCATCGTCGTCAGCAGAAATATCAAAATCTGCCAGTAAAAAATCGTCTTCCGCATCAGACGAAAACTCATCGATCTCAGCCATACTTTCAGTAACACCTGTTTCTTGGCTAGGCTTTTCTTGAATAGCAAAATCAATACCTCCTTGCTCAGACAGCAAATCATCGGCAAACGCACTCATTTCATCTTCAGTAAGCACAGATGATGGCTCTGAAACAGCATCATTAGATGCTTCAAGCTCTACCGGATCATCCGCAAATTCATCAATCTCTTCATCATTCAAATCAACTTTCCGCTCCTGATTATCAACAACACCATCCAATAAGGAATCCACCAAGTCATCAACACTTTCAGAAAAATCATCTCCTAATACTTCAGCATCTTGACTATCACCTAACAAACGATCAATCGCGTCATCACTATCAAGCTCCTCCTGATCATCGATCATCTGGTCAGCAGTATCCTGCAGCATTTTATCCAAATCATCATCGAAACTACCATCAACTTGTTTATCTTGCTCGGAATTAGCCATTTTCCTTTACCTCTTTCACAATAAATCCAATTCGACTGATTTTAACATTAAATTAAAACCCTAATAATGTAATCTATAGCGGCCAACAATGTCTTTTATAAAGTTCTTATTAATGATAAATAGCCACACATTACCCCAAGAAATTTATATCCGCTCTCCTTTTCATATTTATGCTACGCTAAAGCTATATAAGTATTCCACACGCATAAGGAGCCAGCATGTCTAGCGTTATCCTAGGTAATTCCGTACCAAATTTTGAATCTATGTCGACTGGAGATAAATCCATCCAGTTATCTGACTACCAAGGAAAGTATCTTATTCTGTACTTCTACCCCAGAGACAACACACCAGGCTGCACAACTGAAGGACAGAACTTTCGCGACAAAATAGCTGAGTTTGAAGCATTAAACACCGTCATTCTAGGTGTTTCTCGTGATAGCGTGCGCGTACACGAAGGCTTTAAAACAAAACAGAGCTTTCCGTTCGACCTACTTTCCGATCAAGAAGAAAAATTATGTACTTTATTTGACGTGATTAAAATGAAGAATATGTACGGTAAGCAAGTACGCGGCATAGAGCGCAGCACTTTTTTAATCGACCCTAATGGCATATTAATTCACGAATGGCGAAAAGTGAAAGTCAAAGTGCATATCGATGAAGTACTGCAAACTGTAAAAGAGCTAGGAGCATGATTATGAATATCAGCGCCAATAAAAAATTATTCGTTTTAGACACTAATGTATTAATGCATGACCCAGCGGCTTTATTCCATTTTCAAGAGCACAACATCTTTATCCCGATGATTGTTCTTGAAGAGCTTGATCATGGCAAAAGAGGCGTCACGGAAGTTGCTAGGAATGTACGCCAAGTTAGTCGTTTTATTGATGACTTGTTAAAAGACACAGACAAAGATGATATTAAAGAGGGCTTGCCTCTTTCACAACTACAAAGTTCAGGGCAAAAAGAAAATGCCCTAGATGGGCGGCTATTTTTTCAAACGCGGCAAATGACGTCTGAACTACCCGAATCAATGCCAGGCAGCCTAGCTGACAATTCAATTCTCAGTATTGTTCTTGCTTTAGCCAAAGAATATCCAGACACGCAAGTTATCTTGGTCTCTAAAGATATTAATATGCGTATCAAAGCCGCTGCGTTAGAAATTAAAGCTGAAGATTATCATAGCGACCAAACACTCGATGATATTGATTTACTTTACAGCGGCTCTACCGCCTTACCCGAAGATTTTTGGGAAACTCACGGCACTAAAATGGAGTCCTGGGTAGAGGACGGACATACCTATTACAAACTCGAAGGCCCTCTCGTCGAAAGCTGGTACCCTGGCCAATATTTATATATAGAAAATGGTTCTGATTCGGACTTTGAAGCCATTGTGCGCAGTATTGACAATGAAACAGCCACCTTAGAACTGGCAAAGAATTATCGCGAAGGCCACCATATAACATGGGGAATTAACGCTAAAAATAGGGAACAAAACTTTGCCCTTAATGTGTTAATGGACCCTGAAATTGACTTTGTCACTTTACTCGGCACCGCAGGCACAGGAAAAACACTGCTCGCATTAGCCGCTGGTTTAGCACAAACCATGGATGACAAAACTTACAAAGAAATCATTATGACTCGCGAAACAGTCCCAGTCGGCGAAGACATAGGATTTTTACCTGGTACTGAAGAAGAAAAAATGACGCCATGGATGGGCGCTTTAATTGATAACCTTGAATTACTTGGCGATCAAACAGAAAATAGTGACTGGGAACAAAATGTCACAAAAACAATTGTTATGAATAAAATAAAAATTCGTTCACTTAACTTTATGCGTGGCCGAACCTTTCTAATTCGTTATCTTATTATTGATGAGGCGCAAAACCTAACTCCCAAACAAATGAAGACGCTAATCACTCGCGCGGGGCCGGGCACAAAAATAGTGTGCATTGGTAACTTATCACAAATTGACACGCCCTACTTAACTGCCACTAGCTCAGGCTTAACTTATGTCGTGGATAAATTCAAATCCTGGGAACATGCCGCACATATCACTTTAAAACGTGGCGAACGCTCACGCTTAGCTGACCATGCATCAGAAATTTTATAAAAAAAATTGCTAAATCATTTTATTACAGGCAAATCCAGTGGATAATAGCCTATACGCTGGATTTGACATATTGCAATAACAGCGCTACCTTAGCGGGCTGATTTTAAAGAACCGCTACCCTTTATACTACAACTCGCTATTTAGCCACTTTCTAAGAGCCACCAATGGAAGAATTTCACCGTATTAGTCGTCTGCCGCCTTATGTTTTTAACATTGTCAATGAGTTAAAAGCACAAGCACGAGCACAAGGCGAAGACATTATCGACTTTGGCATGGGCAACCCAGACCAGCCTACCCCGCAACATATTGTTGATAAAATGGTGGAGGCTACACAGCGCCATGACACGCATCGTTACTCTGTATCTAAAGGTATCCCTAGATTACGGCTCGCCATTACCAACTGGTATAAAAAACGCTTTGATGTCGACCTAGACCCAGAAACTGAAGCCATTGTCACTATCGGCTCCAAAGAAGGCTTAGCGCATTTAGCTTTAGCAACATTAGGCCCTGGCGATACCGTCATGGTTCCTAACCCCGCCTACCCAATCCACCCCTATGGTGTAGTCATTGCAGGCGCTGATTTACGTCATGTAAAAATGGTACCGGGTGTAGACTTTGTGGAAGAATTACATAAAGCGATTGCCGAATCTTGGCCTAAACCTAAAATGTTAATTCTTAATTTTCCAGGCAATCCCACATCACAGTGCGTGGAACTGGACTTTTTTGAACGCATTATTGAAGTCGCCAAAAAGCACAAAATATGGGTCGTGCATGATATTGCTTATGCAGATATCGTATTTGATGGCTATAAAGCCCCTTCTATTTTGCAAGTACCCGGCGCCAAAGAAGTCGCTGTAGAGTTTTTCTCATTATCTAAAAGCTATAATATGCCTGGCTGGCGTGTTGGCTTTATGTGTGGAAACCCCGAATTAGTCGCAGCACTTGCACGTATTAAATCTTATTTGGATTACGGCATGTTTACACCGATTCAAATTGCCGCGATTACCGCTTTAGAAGGCCCTCAAGATTGTGTTGCTGAAATTTGTGCGATGTATAAAGAGCGCCGTGATGTACTTTGCGATGGACTCCACTCAATAGGTTGGAATGTAGAGAAACCCAAAGCTACCATGTTTGTTTGGGCTCCGATTCCTGATGCCTACAAAGCAATGGGCTCAATTGAATTCTCTAAAAAATTAATTACCGATGCAAGAGTTGCCGTATCGCCAGGCATTGGTTTTGGTCAATTTGGTGATGACCATGTGCGCTTTAGTTTAATTGAAAATGAACACCGGACTCGCCAAGCTATTCGCGGTCTACGCGCTATGTTTAAAAAAGATGGTTTAATTTAAGTGTGAATAGCGCATAAGTGTTTTGTAAGGCGGATTTTTAGTCCGCCTTTTTAATATTCACTCACTTATACTAATTTATAAAACCTAAGCAGGAGCATAGGTTTCAAGAAAAGGACAGCCCGTTTATCTACACATGTTCAGGAGTTTGATTTGAAGCCAGTAAAAATAGGCGTTTTAGGTTTAGGTACTGTCGGCGGCGGCACTGTAAACGTCTTAAAACGTAATGCTCAAGAAATTTCACGACGCGCAGGAAGGGACATTATTGTTACCCGCGCTTCAGCAAGAGACCTCTCTCGTGACCGTATTTGCGACACGCAAGGCATCACCCTAAGCACTGACCCTTCCGAAATTATTAATGACCCTGAAATAGATATTATTTTAGAGTTAATCGGCGGCACCAGCTTAGCTAAAGAGCTTGTTTTACAAGCGATAGCCAACGGCAAGCATGTCGTCACTGCCAATAAAGCATTAATTGCGCTACACGGTAACGAAATTTTTGCCGCAGCTAGCAAAGCCAATGTTATCGTCGCTTATGAAGCCGCGGTCGCTGGTGGCATTCCCATTATTAAAGCTATCCGCGAAGGCTTAAGCGGTAATCGTATCAACTGGCTAGCCGGCATTATCAATGGTACAGGTAACTTTATCCTGACTGAGATGCGTGATAAAGGCCGTGATTTTGATGATGTACTCAAAGAAGCACAAGCTTTAGGCTACGCAGAATCTGACCCAACTTTTGATGTAGAAGGTATCGATGCAGGTCATAAATTAATGATTCTGGCTTCCATTGCTTTTGGCATCCCACTACAATTTGAAAATGTTTATACTGAAGGCATTACCAAGATCACCCGCGCTGATGTCGAATATGCAGGTGAACTAGGCTATCGCATTAAACATCTAGGTATTGCCCGTAAAACTAATATAGGTATAGAACTTAGAGTACACCCTACCCTAATTCCTGAGCGTCGTTTACTGGCTAATGTTGATGGCGTAATGAATGCCGTTTTAGTAAATGCAGATGCCGTTGGACCGACTTTGTACTATGGCGCAGGTGCTGGCTCAGAAGCAACCGCTTCTGCAGTGGTCGCTGATGTTGTTGATGTCGTACGTGCTTTAACTCTGAATTCAATTAATAGAGTTCCGCATCTTGCCTTCCAAGACGACTCTATTGCTGACTTGCACATTTTGACGCATGAGCAAATAGAAACCGCCTATTACTTACGCTTAACGGTTGAAGACAAACCCGGCACCTTGGCACAAATCACACAAATACTTGCTAAACAAAATATTAGCATCGAAGCTATTTTGCAAAAAGAGCCCCTGCCAGGGCAGACCCTAGTGCAGATTATTATGCTCACACAAAAAACTATCGAAAAAGAAATGGATGATGCCATTTTTGCAATCGAAAACTTACCATCTGTTACCGGTCAGGTAACACGAATCCGACTTGAAACATTAGGGTAATTATCCATGGCAACACACACACGTTACACCGGCTTAATTGAGCATTATAGAAATCGTCTTCCTGTTAGCGACTCAACACGCATTATCAGCTTAGGCGAAGGTAATACACCGCTTATCGAACTCTATAACATTCCTAGATTAATTGGCAAGAATGTTAAAATATATATCAAATATGAAGGCTTAAACCCAACAGGATCGTTTAAAGATCGCGGCATGAGTATGGCCGTTACTAAAGCAGTTGAAGATGGTAGCCAAGCTATTATTTGTGCATCGACTGGCAACACTTCGGCAGCCGCAGCAGCTTATGCTGTACGCGCAGGCATTAGAGCCTTTGTTTTAATCCCTGAAGGCAAAATCGCGCAAGGAAAATTAGCACAAACTCTCATGTATGGCGCAGAAATTATCCAAATCAGAGGTAACTTTGACGAAGGTATGAGCTTAGTAAAGCAAGTTGCAGAGCATGCGCCTGTGACTATCGTTAACTCAATCAACCCTTTTAGAATCGAAGGTCAAAAAACCGCTGCTTTTGAAATTGTTGATGAATTAGGCAGAGCCCCTGATTTCCATTGTTTACCTGTGGGTAATGCCGGTAACATTACCGCTTACTGGAAGGGTTATAGCGAATACGCTAAAGAAACCAATGGCATTGCAGCTGTAAGCAGCAACACACCGGTTATGTGTGGTTATCAAGCGGCAGGCGCCGCCCCTTTTACTGCTGGTAAAATGATTGATAACCCAGAAACAGTTGCGACAGCCATTCGTATTGGCCACCCACAGTCTTGGGATTTAGCGTGGAATGTACAAAAAGAGTCAGGCGGCTGGTTTGATAGTTTTTCTGATGAGAAAATCCTTGCAGCACAAAAAATGCTCTCTGCTTACGAAGGTATTTTCTGTGAACCCGCGTCAGCGACTTCATTAGCCGGTGCTATTAGTGATATTGCGTCGGGCAAAATCCCTGAAGGCAGCACGATTGTTTGTACCTTAACAGGCAATGGCTTAAAAGATCCTGATACTGCAATTCAACAATGCACTGATGCACACCCTGTATCAATTGATGCATCTTTAGATGCAGTGAAAAAAGCAATTCTGGATAATATGTAATATAAAGCTTAGGGTGGGCGCAATGCTCACCCTATTTATTACAGCGCAATTTGCGAGCTCATTATGGAGCTTTCGACGCGTAAAATACAAAATGAAATAAAGGCTATTTTTGATGCCCATTCGCTACATTTCATCACGACATCCAAGCTACGCTATCAGCAACTGAACAAGCTCTTTGATTTTCTCAATTTCTTGCTGCGGCACACGCACAACAAACTCCGTTTTACGCTTAGGAATCAAAATTCAATAATATCCGAAAGCACCGCCAGTCCTCGAAGAACTGGCGGTGCTGCATAGCCTAAAGTTCCGAGTTTTATTTGATGTGCATTCCTAAATCATTTTTTGAATGCCAACTGCTTTACGTAGCTCTAATAAGAAGGGAGCACTTATTGCGCGTGCTTTTTCTGCGCCTTCTTGTAATTGCTGTTCGATATGTGCGGGTTCTTGTATTAAGGCTTCGTAGCGATCTCTCGCGGGTGCTATATGGTCGTTAATCTTTTCAAATAAAACCTTTTTCATTTCTCCCCAAGCGATTCCCTCAGCATAGCGCTGACGAATATCGGCTACTTCATGTTCACTGGCGAAAGCTTTGTAGGTGCTGAACAAAGTGCAATCAGTTGGATCTTTAGGCTCGCCTGGCTCTAGGGAATTGGTCTTTATTTTGTTAATTAGTTTTTTGAGTTTCTTTTCAGGCGCAAATAAAGGGATCGTGTTGTCGTAGCTTTTGCTCATTTTACGCCCATCTAGGCCGGCTAAAGTAGATGCGTTTTCATCGACAATGGCTTCAGGAAGAGCGAAGTGTTCGCCGTAAATATGATTGAAACGAGCTGCTATATCGCGTGCCATTTCAATATGTTGAATTTGGTCTTTGCCAACAGGGACTTTATTGGCATTAAAAATTAGCATATCAGCGGCCATTAGAATTGGGTAGCTAAAGAGTCCCATGTTAACGCCTTTATCAGGGTCGGTATTCGCTGTTGCTTCATTTTCAGCGACTACTGCTTTATAGGCATGTGCGCGGTTCATTAGACCTTTAGAGGCAACGCAGGTTAGCATCCAGCTGAGCTCCATGATTTCAGGAACATCTGACTGACGATAGAATGTTGCATTTTTTGTATCTAAGCCTAAAGCAAGCCAAGTGGCAGCAATTTCTAAGCTGGATTGGCGTACCTTTTCAGGTTCTTGGCACTTAATTAATGCGTGATAGTCGGCTAAAAAATAAAAAGGCTTTGCAAGAGGGTCTTTACTGGCTTGAATCGCTGGACGAATAGCCCCTACATAATTACCTAAGTGCGGTGTTCCTGTTGTGGTAATACCTGTGAGTATGGTTGATTTCTGCATTGTGAATTAGGTCTCGTTTTTTAGTATTTATGTGAAATATACAGTGATTTGTCGTAGTATGAGTGATCTTAAAGTTGCTTGGTTTTTATTTGGCTAAATTTACTTGTTATTTTTAGTTATTCAGCTAAAAATGGAGCGTCTTTTTAGGATATACTTCTTAGCGGTATATTTTACGTTATTCTTGCCTCTAAGAAACTAAGTTAAGAGTAATTGTATTTAATTTTGAGTTTATTTTGGAGTAGCTAATGTTGGATCACGCAGAATCTAGAACATTTATCCGTATGGATGTGTCTTGTGAAATGACTTATAAGTTTCCTGATTCGGATCAGTCGTTTGTTGGAACCTGTTTAAATTTAAGTGGCTCAGGTGTTTTATTTACAGCTGATCAATCGCTTGAGGCTGGTGCAGCTCTAGAGGTGACTATCTCGCCTGAAAATTCATTGACGCCACCTATGAAAGCTTATGTGGAAGTTATTCGTTGTAAGGATGTAGAGCCAGGGCTATACGAAGTGGCAACGGAAATAAAAGGGATTAAGGCAGTTTAATTAACACTATGTTTAAGGTCTCCCCACTAAATAAATCATTTTGTTTGCAGACCGTTTGTGAGGGAAATTATAAAAAAATAGTTAGACTAATACCTGATCTTAGGTATCTGTCTGGTTCAGCTCAAGGACTTTCGCAGGGAAAGCCAATGTTGCATGTGCAGGTTCTTGAGCAGACTCCGTATACGAAAACGATACAGCTTAGCCATTTTTTTACTGAGGATTCAAATTTACTGTTGGAGCCAGCGGTTAAAATTCGCGTGTATTTTGATGTTTGTATTGCCGAAGTATTGCGTGATTATAAGCGCGTAGAAGTGGCTAATGCGATTACTGATATCAGCCGTAGTAAGGATATTATGGATTATAAGTGGCGCTTAAATTATTTTTTGGAAAAATGGTTGGACCATTGCTTGAAAACTGATTATATCTTTGTCAGCGATGCCCAGAAATTAGCCGCTGAGGCTTAGGAATGCACATTAAATAAAACCTGGAACTTTAGATTATGAAGCACTGCCAGTCCTCGAAGGACTGGCAGTGCTTTCGGGTGTTATTGAATTTGATTCCTTAGAGCTTATATTTGGTGGTGTTGGGGCGCTGCGTGTTCTTACGAGTCACTAGGCGTGCAATGAAATCCATCAACCTCAAGAAGAATGATGGGTTTCACAAAAAGATGCTCTAACCCATCCGCGAAACTCCAAACAAAAGTGTTAATATAATTTTAAGCGAGTACTTACCACGACTTAACCCAGTCACCTACTTTTATACCTAGCATATGCGGTGGCGCTTCTAGTTCACCTATGGCAAATAACGGTGTTATTTCTTTAATCGTTAAAACACCTGCTGGCTTTTTATCAAAGCCTAAAACTTCTTGCCCGCCACCGAATTGATTTATTGTTCCTAAACTACTGTAAACAACCAGTTGGTCTCCTTCATTAAGGCGTTCTTGCGCGCCTGCATCAATAAAGATTTTGTTATCTTCTATTTTCAAAATACGGGTATAAAAAGGATAACAATTTAAGGATTCTTGTATGTCTTTAACTGCTTGATTAATGATTTTAGTGATTTTATTACCCGCATCGGTATCTTTGAATTGTTCACTACCTACCATGACATCTTTAGGAATTCTGATATTACCAGATGCCTGGTCTTTGTAGCGATGCTGAAAAAGTAATGCGCCGCTGTAACCATCGTGCATATAGACATCAATGGTAATGCTGCGTGTTGTGAAGAGATAACTGTTAAGAGACTTTATCCAAGAGGTGAGACCTGAGCCACGATAATATTCTCTCGGTGAAGATTCTAAGTCTCTGATGACGCCTGATAACACAAATTGAACCCGGCTGCGTTGTGCTAGTGTCATCTCATCAGATATATCGTAGGGGTGAGGCCCTGTAATTTCTGGAGCTAGATCGGGGTAAGCGTATAAAGAAGTATGGGTTTTATTACGTCCTAGATAAGCACCGGATTGAGTTAGCATATTACTGATTTCCCTTGGAATGCCGTTACTTAAATCATTACTCTCAGCCATGCTAGTGTGGCTGCGTTGTATCATTGGAAATGCCGTTGCTGCTAGGCGCTTACGGTATTGGGGCGTACACATACCGCCTGTCGTTAAGCGTACAATGGCGCGCACATGATAAATGTCATTTTCTATCCACTCATCTATTACTTTTGTATTATTAATCAATGCAGTGGTTCTTAGTGTGAAGGTGTCGAGCGCAATGCTATTTTGATTGATTAATGTACGGCTGTTGATTTGGCTGTTATTTTGCAAAGAGGCTTGACGAATAGCGTCTCGGATAGCCATTTTTCGGGCAAGTAATCGAGCGCCGTCTTTTATTATTGCCTGACCCTCAACAGTGGCTATTTGCTCAACAGGCGGGCTTATGGGTGGTTTGGAGGTACTGCAAGCCTGCAATAGTAAGAAAAAAATGAGTAGTAGGTATTTAAAACTTTGCATAATGTAATTGATTAAGGTGCGACAGCGCCTTCTCCTTCGTGTACAACATATTGTCCATAAGGGGAGCTAGAAGGGTAAAAATTACCAGAATAACCTGCGCCTAATACGGGGTCGCCAACAGTATAACCCCAGCTGATAGGCTGGTTATAATAAACATCATCATTGTAATGGTGCGAGTGACTGCCGCGTATAAACATTCCCGTTTCACAGGCGCTAAGCGAAGTGAGCAGAAAGGCGACAAGGATAGCCTTGAGTATATGTTTCATAGTATCTGTTCCTTTCTAATCTTCTTTATTGTAAAACCCTGAGACATCGGGGTATTTATAGCAATCAATGGAGTTGCAGGCGTAACTAGTCGCGCTGGCAACATTCAATTCTGGAGTAATATTTCCACTGTAATGTCTATGGCCTGAATTAACTCCATTTAGGCATTGACTATGAATGGCTGCTGTACCGCTTAAGCAGGTAAAGAATTTGGGTGTTAGCGTAATTTCAAGGACAGTTTCATAAGTGTCGGCATCTACTGCTGTAATGCTGGTAACTCGCGCACCTTTTAAAAATGCATCAATATAAGTTCTATAGCTGTCATTTTGTACCGCCATCGCTGATACGGTAGTATGCCCGTGAATTCTTACACCGTAAATTTGTTCGGCAAGATTTCGATAAGCATCCATTTTCGATGCGCGCATACCCATTAAGCGACGTTGTGCTGGCGAGTAATTACTGAACATATCAGATGTGCCATAGCCCATTGCCGTTAATATTTTAATGGGGGGGACTTGAATCTTTGCTACTCTTTGAGGAGCGCAAGCAAAAATACTGATACTGAGTAGAGCCAGTACAAAAAGCCGTTTGATAAATGTTATGTTCATTGCCGTTGCTCCATTATTCTTTATGTGTATGTAGTCGGCATGAGCTGGATTTTCTTGAGTGCTATTATTCTATTGGTCAATAATTCTAAAATCAGTGAATAATGTTACTGAGCTAGGAAGGAGTTATTATCAAACCTGGTGTATGTCTTAATCAAGTGGTCGTAGGGGAAAATCCCTTGTAGTTGCTCTGATAACGGCTTGTTAGTAGAAGCTGACGCGGATTTGGCTTTATGGGTGTATTAGGAAAACGAACGAATAGCCAGCTACACAACTATTTTCTAGCGCAGCAGTGAAGTCAAAAGACAAGTCAAACTCAGGTATTATAGAATTCTCACTCCTCTTAGATAAGGAGCAAACTAAATTGATAATATTACTTTATTTTAGGCATAAAAAAAGCCTATACAATGATAGGCTTATTTTAATTCTTATGGCGGAGAGGCAGGGATTCGAACCCTGGGAGGGGATAAACCCTCAACGGTTTTCAAGACCGCCGCTTTCGGCCACTCAGCCACCTCTCCTTAAGAGCGAGTATAATACTCAATTTTCAGATAAAAGAAAAGCCTTTTATACGAAAAAATCTTACATTTTTATTTTTCATCAAAATATCAATTAGTTAAGTTTATACTCAAAGCATAATATGAAGCACCCAGAACCTTAGTGCCGTTGATTTAAGCCTTCTCTTACTGGGGGAGAGGAGAATAAAACAAAGCTTTTTTATTTTTCCTCATTCATCCCTCGCTCGCTTCTAAGGAATGCACATTCAATAAAATCCGAAACTTTAGGTTAAATAGCACTGCCAGTCCTCAAAGGACTGGCAGTGCTTTC
>CBDVDU010000045.1:0-13017 GCA_965372825.1 uncultured Gammaproteobacteria bacterium
TGCTTAGCTCAGCTGGGAGAGCATCGCCCTTACAAGGCGAGGGTCGGGGGTTCGAACCCCTCAGCACCCACCACAGACTTGGAGCGGTAGTTCAGCTGGTTAGAATGCTGGCCTGTCACGCCGGAGGTCGCGGGTTCGAATCCCGTCCGCTCCGCCATATTAAAAACCTCGAAGCTTTTAGCTTCGAGGTTTTTTTTTGCTTAAAATATGACCTACCAGTAGGTTTCATTATGAAATAAGCAAATTAAATAAAACCCGAAAATTTAGATTATAAAGCACTGGCAGTCCTCGAAGGACTGGCTGTGCTTTCGGATGTTATTGAATTAATGACTTTATAAAAACTATCTTTTAACCCAATTTTCAAATATTAAGCCATCAACGCGTTTAAACTCACGAATATTATCTGTAACCAAAATTGCATTGATTGATACACAATGACCTGCAATCAGCGTGTCATTGTGGCCAATTGGCGTACCTATAGATTCTAGGTTTTTTTTGATAATTGTTGAGGCTTTGACTGCTTTTTGATCCCAAGCTAATATTTCATCAAGTCTATTAACAAATTCATCCACAATGCCTGGCATCTTAGGACTAGCCTTTTTATTAATCGCACCAAATGTTAACTCTGCATAAGTGATGGATGAAATCACGATTTGATGCCCGGATAGCACAATATCTTGTAATTTAACGAGTAAATATTCTGGTTTTTTTCTGATTAAGAAACTGCAGGTATTAGTATCCAGCATATAGATAGGTTTACGCATTAAAATTCCACTCGATCTAACTCAAGAATATCATCTCTTTTTTGTAAGAAGTCAGTATCAGCTTGCTCAACATCGGCAAAACTTTTCCAACTATTACGAATAGGAGTAAGTACTATTGAGTTACCTTGTTTACGAATTTCAACTTTATTAACCCCCTTAAACTCTAAGTTTTTTGGTAATCTAACAGCTTGGTTTTGACCATTTTTAAATAAGTTTGCAGTAATCATCATGGCTCCACTTAATTAAGGAATAAAGTTATGGTAATGCCCTACAAAACATATGTCAAACATATGTTTTTAGTGGGGGCTAAGAAAGTGTACTTTGCATGGTCGATAATTCCAGTGGATGAAAATCTCACTTAAGCATAGTCGGCTAACCTCCATAACAATTAAGGTATTGCTATTTAGAACGGTTCTTTTAAGTCAACTAAATTTCCGCCTCAGTTAAATAACACCCCGGATCTTCAGCCCAAGCGTCGCCATAAACTTGCTGAGCCCTAACGCGGGTATTGCCATTACAAATCGCTTGATAGTTACATGTTGCACAGCGGCCTTTTAACGGGCGCGGTGACTGTTTCATGCCCGCCATGAGCGGGTCAGACGTATCTTGCCAGATTTCTGAAAAAGGGCGTTGTTGCACATTGCCTAAATCATAATGCCACCAAAATGTATCGGGGTGGACATTACCTAGGTTATCAATATTAGCGACATTAACGCCTGAGGCATTGCCGCCCCATTGTTCGAGTTTAGCTTGAATAGGTTTGGCTTGTTCTGGAAAGCGACGTTTTACCCAGTGTAAAAAATACACGGCATCGGCATCATTATTACCGGTGACGATTTCTCTATGTAGCCCTTTTTGTTCCCATGCTAGACATTTTTCAAATAGCGTATCCATCACTTCGCGAGTCATGGTAAAAAAGGCATCGGTTTTACGGTTCTTATTGCCACGACCACCATAATTAAGATGAGATAGGTAGAACTTGTCTAAGTCTTCATCATCCATTAATTGCAACATCGCAGGGAAATCCTGTACGTTGTCTTGGGTTAATGTATAACGAATACCGGCTTTAATACCTTGTTGCTGACATAAGTGAATGCCACGAATCGAGGCATCAAATGAGCCTTTTTGTTGGCGGAATGCATCATGTGTAGCACCAATACCATCTAAACTAACCCCCACATATTGATAATTAATCGCGGCTATCTGTTGGATGTTCTGTTCGGTAATTAATGTGCCGTTGCTGGATAGTGCGACATAAAAACCCATATCGCGTGCGCGTTGAGAAATCGTAAAAATATCGGGGTGTAATAAAGGTTCACCGCCGGATAAAATCAATACGGGGACTTTAAAGGCTTTCAAATCATCCATGACTTTAAAAATAGCCTCAGTGCTTAGTTCGCCTGGAAAATCAATATTCGCAGACGTGGTATAGCAATGTTTGCAGGTCAGATTGCAGCGGCGGATTAAATTCCAGATTACAACGGGTGCGGCAGGTTTACGGGCTGGTTTTAGCGGAGTAGGGTGTAGTACCTCGCGCATAAATTGACTAAGACGAAACATTATTTAATCCTTAAACCGGTTTTTTTTAAAATGCGTGTGCTGTATAGCACTTCATGCGCGCGACAATGTTCGCCAAGTAAGTCGGCTATTTGTTGGATTTGTAGTTCTGCGGCTTCTACTGTTTTACCATGAACCATAGCGAATAAATTATATGACCAATCAGGCAAATGACGTGGGCGATGATAGCAATGGCTGACAAACTCTAAAGCGCCTACTTTTTTTCCTAGTTCATCAATATAGGAATCGTCGATATCCCAAACAGTCATGCCATTGTGTTTATAGCCTAATTTGTAATGATTAGGAATGGCACCAATACGCCGAATAATGCCAAGTTCTTGCATGCGTGTTAAGCGTTGCATGAGTTCATCGGTACTAATGCCAATTTGTTCGGCAAGGGTTTGGTAAGGCTCGGGCGTTAGCGGTAATCCAGTTTGGCTGGCGCTAATGATCTCACGGTCTATTGCATCCATTAGGCTTCCAGTTTTAAGCCGACAAAGTATTCTTGTATTTTTGGCATGTTATACACAGTTAACCCGGTTTGGGCTTCAATTTGAGTAATGACTTGCTGTATTTGTTCGGGTGTTTCAGTGGCTAGGACAAACCACATATTTAATACGTGTTCGCGTGCGTAATTATGTGCTACTTCAGGAAATTTGTTAATAATTTCAGCAATAGTATCATAGTTGTCTTCGGGGGCTTTAACCGCTGCTAAAGTAAGTGCACCGCCCATCTGTTCGGCATGAAACATCGGGCCAAAACGCGATAATATGCCGCTATCTAATAATGTCTGTAAGCGCTCAATTAATATTTCTTCGCTAGTCCCTAAGGTTGCGGCCACTTTTTTATAAGGTGAGGTACAAATAGGAAAGCCATCTTGTAAGGCGTTAATAATTGCGCGGTCTAGTTCATCCATTATTGTATTTATAGGGGGGCTGTGGGAGCAATACTGTTGATTTAAGTCCTCTCTTGTTGGGGAGAGGGTTGGGTGAGGAAAATAAAATCATGCATTTATAATTTCCCTCATCCCAGCCTTCTCCCTTTGGAGAAGGAGCTTATTTTAAGTCAACAACATTGGGTTGTGGGAGCGACTTTAGTCGCGATTTTCGTGGCTAAAGCCACTCCCACGCGGAAAATAAAGCGCGCCACGCTGTTTAAAACAGCGACGGCTAAATAAAATATCATGGGCATAACTTTCTAACGCGCAGCTCTCAATTAAATAGCTCAATTGCTGCAATACTTTTTCGCGAGATTTGCCATGAATCATGCAAAACAAATTATATGGCCATTGTTCGCCATGACGTGGGCGTTGATAGCATAAGTTAATAAAATGAAACTGACTTATTCGCTGCCCCATTTCATTGACGAGTGTATCTGGCATATCAAAAACCACCATCGCATTAGAGCGATAGCCTAAGCTACGGTGTTTGACGATCACGCCGAGTCGTTTAATTAAGCCTTGCTGTTTGAGCTTGCTAAGGCGGGTAATGACTTCGGATTCATCTAAATTGAGTTGTTCAGCAATCAGCGCATAAGGGCGTGAAGCAATCGGTAAGCCTTCTTGCACGGCGGCAATTAATTGTAAGTCTACCGGTTCTATCATGCGCTAACGAGAAGGTTTTCTTCTTGAGGTTCTAAATTGAGTTGAAAACCTAAGTTAATAAAATAATCTTCTAGCAAGGGAAGTTGCATGGTTTTAAAGCTTGTTTGTAGCTCAATTTTCTCAATAACGCTGGATAGATGTTGTTGATCACTGGCAATAAGGACAAACCAAAGATTAAAGCGGTGCTCGCGTTCATAGTTGTGATTTACTTCGGGAAATTGACTGACAATATCCGCGACTTTAATTATGTGTGACTCGGGGATAGCCATAGCAACTAAGGTGCTGATACCTAATTGGTTTGGCTGGATAATTGGCCCGATACGACTGATAAAATCCTGCTCTGATAAAGCAGAAAATGCCACCAGTACTTCCTCTTCAGTGACGCCTAAGGAATTGGCAATATCCAAATAAGGCGTAGGCGATAGCGGAAAATCCTGCTGATAATCATTAAGCAGTTGTTTGTGTAATGTAGACAGCATTTCGATTCAACGATTACACATCGAGGTGTATTTTATTGCTAGTATATTGGTGTACTAGCATTTGAATAATATTTTGATAGGGCACGCCATTTTCAAGGCTTTTTCTTTTTAATTCATAGAGATCATTTTCAGGTAATCTGATTGAGACTGCTTTTTTTTTCTCATGTTTGATATAGCTTTGTAACTCTAAAGTTCTTTGTTGTAGATCACCTATACTGTGCCATTCGTCATTTTCAACGCTCTCTAAAATACTTTGCTCATATTCGTCTAACTTGTATTCAGTCACTGTGTTTCTCCGTGTTATAACGCTTGTTCATTTTACGAGAAGGAATAATGGTTTTCAAAAAAACGGTATGCTCGTCTTCAACATAAGGCACGATATAAACATAGTTTTTAATGCTTATGAGTATGATCAAAACTGACTGGTTGGGGTATTTCTCGGTATTTGGGTGCGCCTGATTAGCAAGTACATTATTTGAATTTATGGCGAGATATACATCTTCAAAACCAACGCCCCTTTCTTTTTTTAATTGAGCATTCTTTTCTGGAGAAAAGCGTATTTGTTTATTTTTAAATAGCATACATTGTATATTACTTGTGTTGTGTAATAAAACTCATTGCGTCTTACAATCCCATCTTATGTGCCCGTGAGCTAAAAAATATACCGCTGGGTTTATTGGCAGGTAAACGGCTTATTTCTTTAAAGCTGCTAGTATCATAAATAATCACTTGATTATCATCTCGTGCGGAAACCCAGACATGTTCACCGCGCGGGGTAAATTCCATATGTAAAACTGCTTTTCCCGGCGTTAAAGATTTTACTATTTGTAGTTCCTTAGCATCAATCACTTGTACCTGAGCATTATCAGGGAATGCGAAATTAACCCAGATTTGCCGACCATCGGGGCGTGCCATAACAAACACGGGCTGACCGATAACGGGAATGCGTTTAACTAACTGCCAAGTATTTTGATCGACAACTAAAACTTCATGTTGCCCTACGGCAGGCACAAACATTAAATTACCCGCCATTGCCCAGCCTTCTAAATGCGGCATTTTATACACGGGCATTTTTTCATCATTTTTACCATAATCAGGCAAAATGCGCTTTACGCCTTTTTCGGGAGACCATAAATCTAATAAAGCTAAACCACGATCACCAAATAAGCCAGCAATATAATAGCGGCCATCAGGCGAGAGCAGAGCGTCATAAGGTTGTTTGCCGATATTTTTGAACTTCTCAATTTTCGGTTGTGTGGGATCTTTCATGTCAGCAATCCAAATTTCACCGGCATCAAATAAGCTAAAAATAAATTTCTGATCAGGTGCATCGACTAAACCAACGACTTTTGAGCGTTGATTATCACCATACAAAGCAGGAATATCCGCGACTAATGCCAGCGTTTTCGTGGAGAAAATTTTAACGCCGCCGGGCGTGTAATTAGATACCGCAATCAGCTTGCCATCTTGGGAAATTGCTCCGCCGATACTGTTACCCGCTTGAATAATACGTTTGGCTATTTTATCTTGTAGTAAGTCAATTTTAGTCAGCCCACCATCACGACCAAAGATAAACGCATAACGCGCATCGCGAGAATAAACGATTGATGCATGAGATAAATCACCCAGCCCTGTAATCTTACTGATACTGTTATTTGTGCTGGTATTGATGATTTGTATGGCCGCAGGTTCGCGCTCAATAATCACGCCTAAGTCGCCTGTGCCACGTAATTCAGTGCAGCCGATTTGGCTAAAAATGAGGCTAAATAGTAGTGGGAATTTGCTGAAGCGCAAGCAGGAGAATGAGTGTTTAATCATGTTGTTGTTTTAGTAAGGTCTGAATAAGCCAGCGCGTTTCTTGTTCGGTGATAAAAGGTTTCCATGGCGGCATCGCTGTGCCTTTGCGACCATTTTGAATAGTCTCTAGCAAATAATCATCAGGCTTATTAACTAAATCTTGCGCTAATAAAGAAGGGCCGAGTCCGCCTTTTAGGGTTAATCCATGACAAGAACCGCAATCATGCTTAAGCATATTGCGCAGCTCTTTCTGTCTATCCTGAGGAGGATTTTGCGCGAAAGCGGGGGCTGTGCTAATAAAACATAAGCTTAATAATAGAGCTAGGCGTTTATGTGGCCAAAGAATCATGGGTATCTACACAAGTCTAAAAGCCTTCTCCAGAGGGAGAAGATAGATAAAGCCTTGATTTTATTCTCCTCACCCCAGCCCTCTCCAGCAGGAGAGGGAGCTACTTTGGTCTGCAACTTATGGTATTTAAGTATTAAACATTTGTGTAGATAGCTATGCCAAGAAATATACATTTTATTTTAGTATTTTGCGTGCATTAATTGCTTGTAGTGGGCGATTATTGGGCGTATCAATAATATGACCGAAATGTTCAATTTGTCCAGCAGCAGCCGTCAGCGGTTGTTTTAAAACTAACCATAAAACATTTTCAGTGCACGGCGGTGTCGTTAATGAGCCATTATATCGGTAATAACTCAGGTCACTTGGTAAAAGACCTTTTGCTGATATGGCTGGTAATTGCTTATTTATTGCGCCTGATTTTTCCGGCATTAATGCCCAGATGTCTTTGAGTGTAGGGTTTTCCATGCCTTTTGAAAACATAATTGACAGTATTGCTAAATTACCTAGTTTATCGATATGTGTTAATTGTGCTTCTAAAGGGTATGATTTGCCGTCGATCTGATTTTCGCTAGGGGAGTGAAATTGTAACTGCGTTAACTCATACTTATGATCATTAATGGATAAGCTGCTATCGCGTTGAAAGTTAACTTGAATCGTATGGCCATTGTTAACAATGTCACTGGCATTGGCGTTATAACGCACTGTCAGTGGTGCTAATTTGGCATCAACAAAATTACTAAGATTAATAGGTGCCTGGCCTGTTCCGGTAGTACAAGTAGTGTAATCAGAGCTTAAAGTACCCCAGTTTTTAGGTCTTTCTTGTCCGGAGTATGCCCACGTTGCTGGTTTAGGTTGGTTGATTAGTGCACAGCCTGAACTTAGTAAGGCGATTGTTAGGAGACTTAATTTTATTTTCATAGGAAGTTATTTCTCGTTCCCAAATTCTATTTGGGAATGCATGTCGAGAAGCTCTGCTTCGCGGGTGCTAGTATTTGTCACAGCAGGAGCTGTGAACACATGTATTCCCAAGCAGAGCTTGCGAACAAGCTTGGGTTAGTTAGGTAACCCAAGCTGTTGTACATCTAATATTAAGGCTTTAAACGGCTATAGTAAGACGCAATATTATCAATATCTCGGTCCGATAAAGAGCCCGCAATATTATTCATAATCTCGGATACACGTGTTTTATCTCGGTATTGCTTTAAGGCGTTTTCCATATACTCTTCATCACGCCCTGCTAAAGGCGGAAAAGGCGCTTCCGCACTTGTTTTACGAATACCATGACATTGCGAACAGACAGCCGCTGCTTTAGATTTTCCAGCATAAATACTAGTCGCCTGACTGGGCGCGCTAAAGCTAAAAGCCAGTAGTGCTGCGAGTGAATAAGTCAGTAGTTTCATTGGTCTTACTCCATTTCGTCAGGTGATAATCCACGGGTCATATATTTCACACGGCCACGCGAGAAGATACCTGCTGGACTTTCCATTTGTATCGAGCCAGTTTTTTTCAATGAAGTTGAGTCGTAAACGACCACTTCATCACCCGCATAACCCGCGCTGACATATAAAGATTTACCGTCCGCACTGTACTCAGGGAAGTAGGCATGACCACCAACATCAAGCGTTTTAACCACTTCTAAGGTTTTCTTGTCGATTAATTGAATAGTACGTGCGCGTCTATCTTTAGTAATAATATCCACCGCAACATAAGGCGCATTGGCATGAGCTGCTGGTGATTCTGTACCACCAGAAACAGGGATTTGTTTAACCAGCTCCATGGTATCTAAGTCCCAAACGCTGACGACGGTTTTATCGCAAGTACCGAAGTTAGTACCAAAACCTAAAGTACGACCATCAACCTTAACAGCTGCACCTCCACCCACATGAGGTACACAACCTGCTGGTAGCTTTTTGATGATTTCGCGTTTCTCTAAATCAATCGCAGTGACGATACTATCGTCATACGAGGCAACCATTAATTTTTTGCCTTTATGGGTTAAGAAGGCATCGTGTAAATGACGACCCACATTTTTAATTTTGGTGACTGGAAAGCCTTCTTTCAAATCAACCACCCAAACTTGGCCAGCATTTTCTAAGGCAATAGCGAAAATATCCGCATACGGCGTACCAATAATCATACCTGAATCAGAGCTCACCATTTTACCGTCAGGATCTATGCCTTCTAATTCAAATTGCTTTAAAGGCTCTAAAGTATCTGCATTTAAAATAACGGCATTATGCGGTACGAAAGACCCCGCCATTAGGTATTTGCCATCGCGCGAGATGCCGATGCCTGGGCCATTCCAACCCGTTTTAATGCTGCGCACCGCTTGCATCGTATATAAATCAACTTTATAGATTTCTGCGGTATCGGTTTTGACATAAGCCCAACGCTCATTAGCTGGGCTAAATTCAATAATATGCGCGGCTGTTACTGTAGGGACAACACCGATTTGTTGGTGTGTTTTACTATTAATAAAGACTGCTTCTGAACCATTACCGCGACCGTATTTGCCACGAGCAGCAACACCGATAATATCGTCCATGCTATCGATTTTAAAGGTTGGTTTATTCGGTAGTTTTGACTCGTCTTTCACATAAACTTTTAAAGACGCTTTCATATCTTTAATAGTAAAAGCAGGGTTGGCTAATTTTGGCGTGCTTTGTAAATGTTTCACCATATCACGAATATCCTTATCAGATAAACGCCCAAAGAATGGAGGCATTAAAGTTTCAAAACTGCCAGTCATAATTAAAGTACGTAAAGCCGTAGGGCTACGACCTTTTAAAGTTTCGGAATTCAACGCAGGGGCTAAATAACCACCATGATCTGAACCATGACAACTGGCGCAGTTATCTTGATAAAGTTTATGCATTTTATGCTTAGTATTGGTTTCAGCAAACGTGTTTGCGCTAAAGAGTAGGCTGATACTCGCGGCCAAAATGGATTTTTTAAGTGTTGTTATTTTTAGTTCCATGTGAATTCCTATTGCCTGGCGATATGATGTGGATTCGATGTTTTTAAATTAAACCATGAAAAGCAATATAACGCATCTTTGTAATAACTAGCAATTCGGAAAAAGCATTAATTCAACTGATAGTTGCCAGAATAGCTTGAGTATTCGACCTGATCAAAAGCACCAGTTTGTTGTAAATAAACCAGGCCACCTATAAGACCTAATGCAATAAGCACGGCAAAACCAATTTTCCAGACACTATACGGACGTTCGCCCTGCACCTCTCCTGTTCGACCATTGATAACAAAGCGATAAGCTTTATTTCTATACATAAAAGCGGCTGACCAAATTGGGAGCAGACAATGTTTATACGTGACCTGGCTATGCTGAGTGCTGACTTGATGGATACGCTGATGATCACCACCGATATCATAGGCAATATCTTGGCGAATCATGCCATCCATGACTTGTTTGGCGCGATCAAAACCCTCATCTAAGTTGACTTGATAAAGTTCACTTTGAAAACCACTGATATAATTTTCATCGTAAGGTACTAAATTTTGTAGATCCCAAGGTTGCAAACGATCAAGAATTTGTCGTGGTAAGGATAAGCTTGCACCAATTAAAACATCATCAAAAAATCTTGATACTCGGCCTCGAACATTTGTCCAACGTATTTTTGGCACTCGTTTTACTGTGGAAACTTGGCGGCCTTTTTGTATGTAATTGACGCGCTGATTAACATAGTAAGTATCACCTCTAGCGCCTGTGTAAGTACTCTGCGTATGGCTGTCATAAGTCCAATAGGGCAGGTAGATGCCTGTTAGTTTAGTATCTGCGCGTGCATATTTTTTGACTTTGTTAGGTGCAAACCATAATTTATTAAGCCATAGACTGAATTTCTTTTTGGCGTGCGCTTCTTCAATTAAAAAAGGCAGTAGCGACTTGGGCGGGAGTGGTTTGTTTTTTTGTGGGCTAATAACAATATCAGTACCACAAAAAGGACATTCACCAGCATGTATACTGGCAGAAAATTTAAAACTTGCACCACACGCTTCGCAGTGTGCTTGATTATTGACAACGCTAGGTTGTGTTTTGGTTAGTTCACGTAAGGCCTTAGCTAAGTCATATTCTTCGATGCGGTCTTGTTTGGCGCTAATATCATTTGTTTGGCCGCAGTAATCACAAACCTGTTGCTGCGTACCCGGCTGATACTTCAACATCGAGCCGCATTGGGAGCAGGGGAATTGCTTGTGTGTAGATGGTGATTTTATTTTAGTGATTTTCACATATCTATAGGGGTAGAGCGGACTTTAGTCCGCTTGTTGACATTGATATTAAAACGAATTGAGGTTTCTAATTATTTTGCCGTTTAACTTCATCAAGTGTTTTTCCATCTTTATATTTCCATTCAATCCAGCCGTTTGCTCTACGAGCTAATACAACAGCTGCAGAAGCACTCGGCGAGGAAAAGATATGGTCTTTAGTGAATAGTAAAATACCTTCTTTTTCTATAAGTACACCACTTTCTTTTAAATCACTTCTCATTCCAATGATCCAGCTTCCTGCTGTTTTTGACTCTGTTAAGTTACATTTAGAATCTGCAAAAATAATGATGCCATCTTCAGTGTACTCTCCTTCTGCATAAGCCTCTTTACCTTTACATACAATCACTTCTTTTATTTTAGGTTTTTTAATTTCGTCAAAGACGGGATACCCTAATGTTGAAGCTAGAATCTGAATGGTATCAAAATTATCGTATAAGTCAGCTTCTACCGGTTCTGAAACATGAGGTTTACTTGGCGAATTACCGTTTTCTAATGTGTAACGATTTGCTTTTATTGCCACTTCACAGCATAACCATTCAAGAAACTTTATATGAGTTTTAGTGAAATGCTGTGTTTTAGAAATAAAGGCGACAGCATGAGTCCAACGATCCTTAGACTTATTGTGTTGCTTTAATCTGGATAAACAATTTTCAGCTTCTCCAATATAAACCTGTGGCTTTGACTCATCGCTTCCAAAAAGCAGATAAACGCCTACATTATTTAACTCATCTCTTTTAGCTGACTCATCCAATTTAGACCGAGGGATTAGAATAGCTGATACGGTTCTGCTTGTAATTTCAGCAATCTTCAAACTTCTTGGATTTCCGTCAGGAAGATATATTTGAATTGTTTTTCCTGTTTGCTTCATTATGTCTTTCGTTTAGCTAAGTGATTAGGCTTATTGGCGGACTAAAGTCAGCCCTACGTGAGAGTTTATTTTGTGGGTAGCGGTGGTGGCATTATTGAAAAAGAGTTCGCTAATTCAGCAACCTCTCCCGCTTTAGTCCATTCCACTAGCGCCTGACTCCATATTAAAGTTTGCCGCGTCACAGTGCCGGATTTAATTTGATTGGATAGGTCTGCCAAGTTAAATGGCCCAGATTGCTGACCATTGAGAGCAACAAAATATTGTGTTTGTTGTGGAATAGGAGGCGGCGTAGATTGTGTTGCATTGTTAGACGCGGGCGTAAAAGACTGACTCATTTTATTTGCCAGTGCAAAGCCCATGCCCATACCGATACCTTCAGAAGCACCGCCAGATGGATTTTCTGCCGCGGCTTTCATTGCTTCAGCAGCCTGAAATTCAGTGTAATCTTTTAAATTACCAATCACACCCATACTGGTACGTTTATCTAATGCTTCTTCAACAGATGCAGGCAAAGAGATATTCTCCACTAACAATTTGGTGATTTCTAATCCATAGGCCATAAATTCAGGGGCAATTTTGGCAGTGATATAGTCACTTAAATCATCATAATTACCCGCTAGATCGAGTACCGGAATTTTAGATTCTCCCAAAATACTAGCAAAGCGCGATAGAATCAGATTGCGTAATTGATCGCTAATATCATCAGTGGAAAAATGTCCGTGTGTGCCGACAATTTCTTTGATAAAAGTGAGCGGATCATTAATTCTGACACAATAGCTACCAAAGGCGCGTAATCTGACCGCGCCAAATTCAGCGTCGCGCAACATAATCGAATTTTTTGTGCCCCATTTTAAATCCACGAAGCGGTGCATATTAAAGAAGTAAACTTCGGCTTTAAACGGGCTTTGAAAACCGTGCGGCCAGTTTTCTAGCGTGGTCATAATCGGCATGTTATTGGTTTGCAACTCATACATGCCCGGCTCAAAAAAGTCCGCTGCTTTGCCTTCGTTTACTAAAATGGCAACTTGTGATTCGCGCACCGTTAATTTTGCGCCGTATTTTATTTCATTGCCGTAGCGTTCAAAACGATACACCATGGTGTCGCTAGATTGCTCTAACCATTCAATAACATCAACAAATTCACCAAATAGCTTGTCGAATAAGCCCATTTTCTCTCCGATTATGTTTTTAATTAACGTGAACAACACACTTCGATACATTCAGCTGCTGATTAGCGTAGGGCGTGGCTTTATCCCGCCCATGCATAAAACGAAAGCGGGCGAAAGCCCCCCCCAACAAAATGCCCCAAAAAAATA
>CBDVDU010000046.1:0-13009 GCA_965372825.1 uncultured Gammaproteobacteria bacterium
AGTGTAAGGATATTCTTCAGGCGCAGTAAATAAACGCTCTAATAAATCAAAAGTCGCGCCATCGCACCACTGTAAGTCATCAATAAATAAAGTCAGTGGATGTTTTTTACTCGCTAAACAGGCCAAGAAATTACCAGCTACATTATTAAAACGGTTACGCGATTCAACGGGAGGTAATTCTTTAACTGCCGACTGTACGCCAATGATTAATTCTAGCTCTGGAACTAAATCGATGATTAATTGAGCGTTCTCACCTAGAGCCTGATTAATACGTTTTTTCCAGTAATCAATCCGCTTTTTATCTTCAGTTAAAAAGGTTTTAATTAAGTGAGTCCAGGCCTGAATTAAGGTACTGTAAGGAATATGTTTAGTAAATTGATCGAATTTTCCCGACGTAAAATAAGCCGAATGCGCAATAATAGGTAATTGTAACTCTTGAATAAGGCGTGTCTTGCCTATTCCAGACAAGCCCGAGATAAAAGCTGCACGAAATTCACCAGCGCAGGACTTTATATGTTCACTAAGTAATTGTTTTTTATCAGTATCACGTCCGACTAATAAGGATGGCAGAGTAATTCGATCGCTAAAGTCCTTTTGTTGTAAAGGGAAAGGCTTTATTTCCTGTAGAGCTTGCCATTGTTGTTCGGCTATCCTTAGATCAGTAACAAGACCTATCGCTGTTTGATAGCGTTTTTCAGGTGCTTTGTGTAATAGCTGCCTTACTATTTTGCTAATTATTTTAGGGACTTTGGGGTTTTCTTTACTTGCAGCGCAAGGGACCTCAGCAAGGTGAGAATGAATAATAGCGATAGGATCATCAAACAAAAAAGGGGCTTTTCCTGTTAGGCATTCAAAGAAAACCATACCTAAAGAATATAAATCAGTTGAATAGTTAACTTCGTGCTTAATTCGACCTGTTTGTTCAGGGGAAATATAGGGCAGGGTGTGTATTCTAAAACTGTCCTGATAAATAAAGTGGCTAATCTGATTAATATCTAAAATACGAATATCATCAATAATCTGCACATTTAAAGTCTCAGGCTGAATGAGAATATTTGAAGGTTTAATGCTTTTGTGAATAAAGCCTGCTTTATGCCGTTGTTCAATTTGCTCGGCAAGCGCAATAATAATTGTTAAGACACTCGCTAAATCAAACTCAGTGCGTTTAGTTAGCCACTCTGACAGCGAGATGCCTGAAATCCACGGTTGAATTAAACAAATCATCTCATGTGATGGGCTTTTCAACTGTGGGATGATGCAATGCGCTAGATTGAGATCAGAAAAATGATCTATCTGTTGCTGTAGATAATTTTGTAAATCACGACTACAAAATTGCGGTTTTATTTTTTTTATAACCAGCTTATGTGTCGGGCTAGCTTTAAGGTGTGCTTGATAAACTTCAGCATGCATACTTTCGCCTAATAGCGCAGTCGCTTTATAATCTAATAGGTTTTTTAGCATGCTTGAGGCCTACAGTAGGGTTAAAAACACGTCATTCCCAAAATGTCTTTATCGGGAATCCATTATTTGAATACGTAATTTCTAGGTTAAACCTATAGAGATTAATCACGACCAATAATTTCTATCGCATTTGCATCTAAGTCACGTACAAATAAAGCTCTACGTCCTGATTTGCTCATCGAATACACCACCTTATTTTCATCTAAAGTCTGGCGCACTAGATCAAAATTATCAACCGTTAAAGCGACATGTCGATCTCGACCACCATGTTCAGGACGACCAGTCGTAGGATCCATATTAGGTAGTTTAATAATATGCAGTTGTTGATTTTCACCCAATTGAAACCAAGCACCAGGAAATCCTAAATCAGGACGTTCCATTTGTTGTAAGCCAAGAACCTGAGTATAAAAATGCAGTGAAGCTTCAACATCAGAAACCATTAAACTAGAATGATGCAATAAGAAGTTAAGTTTTGCCATTACGGTAATTTAAGAAAAAGTTAAAGAGAAAAATTGTACAGCAGCTTATCTGTTTATAGCAATGAGTAATGACATTACTAGGACGTAGCTTTATGAGATGCAGGTCGTTGTAATAATGAAGGTTCAAGCTCTATATACAAGTGAATAGCACTATCCATTACCAATTTAACATAATATACATTATGCGAAGTTCTATGACTTTGTACTTTCCACACTCTCGGCGTATACTTATTAAAAATTAATACGTCTCAGGCTCTACTATTATGCAAACTAAATTAACACTTCGCTTAGAAGATTCTCTGATTCAGCAAGCTAAAGATTATGCCAAACAACATGATAAATCGCTTTCTCAAGTTGTCGCTGATTATTTTCAAGCATTAACACAAAAATCTAACAAGCCATTAACAGCGCCCGTTACTCAGTCATTAATTGGTGTTCTGGATGCTAGCAATGTTGATGCAACAGATTATAAAAAACATTTAGAGGAAAAGTATCTTTGAAAATATTATTTGATACAAATATTATTCTTGATGTTTTATTAAATAGAAAACCCTTTGTTGAGTTATCAGCTAACCTTGTCAGTTCTGTTGAAAATAAAACTATAGAGGGTTATTTGTGTGCAACGACGATTACAACACTTGATTACCTTATCTCAAAGTCAAGAAATCGAGAAACAGCGAAAATTGAAATACAAAAGCTATTAACCTTGTTCCAAATAGCTGACGTTAATTCAAATGTACTTTCTATGGCAATTAATTCAGGTTTTACAGACTTTGAAGATGCAGTCCAATATTTCTCAGGAAAATGTAGCAACGTAGATGGCTTAGTAAGTAGAAATACCAAAGACTATAAAAAAGCCGTTTTACCTATCTATACGCCTGATGAATTATGGAGCATTATCTATACGCACACTTAAAGCTAGCCTCAATTCCCTTGTCTTTACCAAGGTATTTATGATTTTATTCAACAAATTAGCTTCATTTTTGTGTCTACTGATACTGTCCACCCAAGTAAACGCTGAACAATCTAGCCTATTAACCCTACAAACCGCCATTAATATAGCGGTACAAGACAATCCTAACCTAGCGCAAATTCAAGCTCGCTCTGAAGCAATGGCGGCTATACCTGCTCAACTCGGTACTTTACCTGACCCTGTTATTAGTTTTAACGCTTTAAATCTGCCGGTTGATACCTTTGATTTAGCGCAAGAAAACATGACGCAATTACAAGGCGGGATTTCTCAAGCCATTCCTTTTCCTGGAAAATTAGCATTACGGGAACAAACTGCCACGTATCAAGCAGAAGCCGCAGTATATGATGTCACTGAGGCTCGCTGGCGCTTACTGCGTGATGTCAAACAACGTTGGTGGGCGCTTTTTTATCTGGATCGAGCGCTAGAAATCATCAGCACAAATCAACAATTATTACGTCAATTTGTGCAAATAGCGCAGACTAAATATGTTGTGGGTCAAGGCTTGCAACAAGATGTATTATTAGCTCAATTAGAATTATCTAAGCTTTTAGACAATGAAATCAAATTGACCGGAGCAAGAAATAAAACACGCGCACAGTTAAATACATTACTTGATAGATCTGCGGATCAGATAGTTCTTATCCCTAAAGAGGTTTCGAGCCACCTGCCCGCTTTATTAACTGAATCAGAGCTATTTCAGCAAGCAGAAAATACACGTGCTCTACTGGCTTCTAGCCGTGAAACGGTTAATGCGGCGCAATCTCGCTTAGATTTAGCCAAAAAAGACATTTATCCAGATTTTAATGTGGGTGCTTATTATGGCGGCCGTAGCGATACACTTTCGGGTCAGGAGCGTGCTGACTTTCTTAGCCTAAAACTTAGCATGACAGTGCCTATTTTTGCTGCCAGTAAACAACACAAAGCCATTGATCAACGCAGCAGTGAATTAATGCAACAGCGCTATGCTTTGCAAGATCAATGGAATCAAGTGCGTACGGAAATTTCTATGGCTTATAGTGACTTTCAACAAACAAAAAATCAGGTCATCTTATATAACAGCGGCATTATTCCGCAAGCCCGACAAACGGTTGCTTCTATGCTCGCCGGTTATCAAGTTAATAAGGTCGATTTTTTAAATTTAGTGCGTAGTCAAATCACACTCTATAACTATGAAACCCAATATTGGAAAGCGTTTACTAAAGCTAATCAAGCCTTAGCGCAACTGACTGCCGTAGTCGGCAAGGAAGAGATTTATGAGTAAGTTAGTACTTATTATTGCGCCAATCATGTTAATTATAGGGCTGGTCGGAGGTTATTGGTTGGCAAGCTCACAACAAGCAAGCGACCATCTTGAGCCTAATGTTAGTGAGCCAAAAATCCTGTTTTACCGCAATCCTATGAATCCAGAAGTTACCTCCCCTATTCCCGCTAAAGATGGAATGGGCATGGATTATATTCCTGTTTTTGCAGAACAAAATAAGAAAAATCCACCTGAAATTCTGTTTTATCGTAATCCGATGAACCCTGAGATAACTTCGACTATTCCTGCCAAAGATAATATGGGAATGGATTATGTGCCTGTTTATGCTGAAGAAAAAAGCGCCATTAATGAGCCAGCCGGTACTGTTAGCATTGATGGAGTAACCGTACAAAATATTGGCGTGCGTACTGCTACAGCAATACAAACATCACTGTCGCACATTGTTCGTGCCGTGGGGCGTGTGGCTTTTGATGAGCAGCGCATGGTGCATTTACATCCTAAAACTGAAGGCTGGATTGAGCAACTTAATGTTGATAAAACCGGACAATGGGTGCAAAAAAACACCGATTTATTGAGTATTTATTCACCGCAATTAGTCGCCAGTCAGCAGGAGTATATACTCGCGCTAAATAATCTTAAAGTCTTACAAAACAGCCCGATTGCAGATATACGTCAAGGCGCTAAAGAGCTAGTACAAAGCTCACGCGAACGATTAAAACTACTTGATGTTCCCCAGCATCAATTACATGATTTAGAGCACAGCCTGAAAATCAAAAAAAGCTTGCATATTCATGCACCTGCTGACGGTGTTGTGATGAAAATCGGTGCCCGTGAAGGCCAGTTTGTGACCCCTGAAACTGAAATCTTTATGATTGCTGATTTAAGTAAAGTCTGGGTTTTAGTGGATATTTATGAATATGAATTACCTTGGGTAAAACAAGGTGACGCAGTAGAAATGCAACTAGCAGGTATTCCAGGCAAAACCTTTAAAGGCCACCTAGCCTATATCTACCCATATGCGGAAGCTAAAACACGCACAATTAAAGTTCGTCTGGTGTTTGATAATCCAGACCTGCTATTAAAACCGGAAATGTTTGCCAAAGTTACTATTCACGCCGGTAAGCAATTAAATGTCATCGTTATTCCTTCTGAAGCAGTAATTCGCTCGGGCGCACGTAATCAGGTTTTTGTAGTACGTGCACCCGGTAAATTTGCACCTCGTTTGGTCACGCTTGGGCTTGAATCTGATGGTAAAGTAGTCGTTTTAGCGGGGCTACATTCAGGTGAAAAAGTTGTTGTTTCTGCTCAGTTTTTATTAGATTCAGAGTCAAAATTACGTGAAGCGACAGCCAAAATGCTGGAACCACAGCAAAGCAACGATGACTCTATGGAGATGACTCGTGTGCCAGATAATGAGCCTATAGAAAGTTCCTCTCAAAATAGCCATCCGCATGCAGGACATCAGCATGATTAAGGCTTTAATCGACAACTCTATTAAAGAGCGCTTCATCGTACTATTAGCCGCCATTATTTTAGGCGCAGCAGGTTTATGGTCGTTTAAAAATATGCCTTTAGATGCAATACCTGATTTGTCGGATGTTCAAGTTATTGTGTTTACCAAATATCCGGGGCAAGCACCACAAGTAGTTGAAGACCAAGTGACTTATCCATTAACCACATCCATGTTAAGCGTGCCAAAAGCTAAGGTTGTGCGCGGTTATTCTTTTTTTGGCCTGTCTTTTGTCTATATCATTTTCGAGGATGGTACCGATATGTATTGGGCGCGTTCGCGAGTGTTGGAATATTTGAATTACGCGAGTAATCGCTTACCGCAAGGAATCAATCCATCATTGGGGCCTGATGCTACCGGCGTCGGCTGGGTCTATGAATATGCGTTAATTGATAAAACAGGCAAACATGACTTGGCCCAATTGCGCTCGATTCAAGATTGGTATTTGCGCTATCCATTGCAAACAGTAGCAGGCGTGTCCGAAGTCGCTTCTGTAGGTGGTTTCGTCAAACAATATCAGGTTGAAGTCGATCCAAACGCCCTGCTCGCTTACGGTATTCCGCTAGCCAAAGTTAAACTCGCCATTCAACGCTCGAACAACGATGTCGGTGGGCGCTTAGTTGAAATGGCTGAAACTGAATATATGGTGCGTGGCCTCGGCTATATTCGAGGGATTGCCGACATTAATAGCATACCGCTAGGGGTTGATATTAATGGCACGCCTATCCGCTTACGAGACGTAGCGCATGTGCATATAGGACCTGAACTGCGTCGTGGGTTAGTAGAGCTAGATGGCGAAGGTGAGGCGGTTGGTGGTGTGGTCATTATGCGTTTTGGTGAAAATGCAAAATCAACTATCGCGGGTGTCCGAAAGAAACTTGATGAACTTAGATTAGGACTGCCCGAAGGCGTCGAAATCATTCCCGTTTATGATCGAGGCGATTTGATCGAACGGGCTGTAAACACATTGAAAAAAGCGCTAAGCCAAGAACTGATTATCGTCTGTCTTATGGTCGCTCTATTTTTATTGCATTTACGTTCTGCCCTGGTCATTGTCATCACCCTACCCTTAGGTATTTTAATCGCCTTTATTGTGATGAAAATGCAGGGGCTTAACGCAAATATTATGTCATTAGGTGGCATAGCAATTGCCATAGGCGATATGGTCGATGGTGCGATTGTTATGGTGGAAAATGCGCACAAGCATTTGGCTGAAGCGACCGAAAAGAAAAAATCCGAACTTACTAAAGAAGAGCGCTGGCAAGCTATCGCTAATGCCTCAAAAGAAGTCGGCCCTGCGCTGTTTTTTTCCTTGCTGATTATCACCGTATCTTTTATCCCTATTTTTGCTATGCAAGCTCAGGAAGGCCGATTATTCGCCCCACTCGCTTATACCAAGTCTTACGCAATGGCAGCAGCAGCACTATTAACTATTACTGTCGTGCCGGTATTAATGGGTTATTTTATTCGTGGCAGAATCATTCCTGAGCATAAAAATCCAGCAAACCGTTTCCTGCATTTAATTCATTCACCCTTATTAAAAGTAGCGATGCGCTGGCGCTTTGTTACCTTAATAATAGCGTTAATATTAGTTGTTTCTACTGCCTATCCATTAAGCAAAATCGGTAGTGAATTTATGCCACCATTAGATGAAGGCGATATTCTTTATATGCCAAGCACCTTCCCTGGAATTTCTATCACTAAAGCCAAGGAACTACTGCAACAAACAGACAAAATATTAAAAACTTTTCCTGAAGTTCAGCATGTGTTCGGTAAGGTCGGTCGAGCCGATACCGCGACCGATCCTGCACCGTTATCAATGATTGAAACCACCATTAGCCTTAAGCCTAAAGAGCAATGGCCAAACCCTGATAAAACTACCCAAGAGTTAATGTCAGAAATGGATCAAGCAATCCACTTCCCCGGTGTCGCTAATACTTGGACTATGCCCATTAAGACCCGTATTGACATGCTTTCCACAGGAATTAAAACCCCCGTTGGCATTAAAGTATCCGGTCCAGACTTGAATGAATTGCAACGCTTATCCAAAGCTATTGAACAAGCCATGAAAACAATACCGGATACCTTATCAGCTTTCGGTGATCGTGCAGTCGGTGGTTATTATCTGGATTTTGATATAAACCGTGAAGAAGCGGCTCGCTATGGGCTAACCACGGGTGATGTACAAGATGTCATTCAAAGTGCTATCGGTGGCATGAATGTCACTGAAACAGTGGAAGGTTTAGAGCGTTACCCCATTAATCTGCGTTATCCGCGCGAGCTACGCGATAATATGGAAAGTTTGAAACGCGTTTTGATTCCAACGCCCACCGGAGCGCAAATTCCACTCACTTTAGTTGCCAAACTTACATTAAGACGCGGGCCACCGGCCATTAAAAGTGAAAACTCCCGACCTAATGCTTGGATCTATGTTGATATTAAAACTTCTGATATAGGGGGCTTTGTCAGGCTAGCAAAAAAAACTTTGGCAGAACAAGTGAAAATCCCCAAAGGCTATACCATCACTTGGTCAGGGCAGTTTGAATACATGGAAAGAGCCGCAGAGCGTTTGCGCGTCGTCGTACCGTTAACGCTATTGCTGATATTTTTATTGCTGTATTTTACCTTCCGTAACCTAATGGAACCAATCATTGTCATGCTGACTATTCCTTTCGGTCTAATTGGGGGCATCTGGATGATTTACTGGTACGACTTTAATTTATCGGTGGCCGTTTACGTAGGTTTTATTGCTTTAGCGGGAACAGCCGCCGAAACTGGCGTGATGGTGCTAAATTTTATTGATATTGAAATTGCTCGACTCAGAAAACAAAAACAAGCGCCGTTAACAGCGCAGGAAATCAAAGTCTCTGTTGAAAATGCGACCGCTCAGCGTGTCCGTCCAGTAGCGATCACCGCCTTTACTACCATGCTTGGCCTGTTACCCATTATGTGGGCAACCGGTGCAGGTGCCGATGTTACGCAACGCATTGCTGCGCCTGTATTAGGCGGTATGGTAACGGTGTTAATATTAAGTCTATTGGTTTTTCCTGTGATTTATAGTTTAGCGCTGCAACTTCAAGAGCAGCAACGTCGTTTCCCTAATACTTAGACATACTCCAAAAGTTTCATAGCTATGCGAATAAAAGCTAGTCTATTTATTTTTTAGTGGTAGAAAAAGCTACAAAAGTCTACCTGATTACCCACAACTCTCAGCTATACTTCGTCATTCCTGCATGCTTTTAGCAGGAATCTAGTAGCTTAAGCATAGATTCCCGATAAAAGACTTCGGGAATGACGCGTTTGTTAACATGCTGATTATTCATGTTTTATTTTACTCTGGCTGAGAGTCGTACGTAATCAGGAAAGTCTATAAGTTAATGCGTTTTTTACTAAAGGCAGGCAAAACTACCAAAGTACAAATAAGCGTAAAAGAGATTCCAATCGCTAATAACAGCCCCATACTGGCAATACCTTGATGGTTAGTAAACGCCAAGCTGGTAAAGCTAAGTAACGTCGTTAATGAACTAAAAAAGACACCTCGAGCGGTACTGGTCTGTAATAAATGCTCACTTCCCAATCCGGCATTAAGTCGATGCATAATATGAATACCGCTATCGACCCCCATTCCCATCAATAAAGGCAAGGCAATAATATTGGCAAAGTTAAAAGGATTATTGAGTAATACATTCGTAGCAGCAGTCAACAAACCCGCCAGTAGTAACGGCCAAATAACCAGAAAAGTATTACGTAAACTTTTAAGAATAACTAATAGAACTATAAAAATAACAATAATTGCCGTAGAAAACGCCTGAATAAAAACTTCAGTAATGACCTTACCTGCTGCCAAGTCAGAGACAGGTAATCCTGTAACAGAACCATCTACTGATTGTACTTGTGTTGCAAATTCAGTTAAATTCTCCGCATTATTCAAATCTTTCCTAGGATCTATAATCACTTTATAAATACCTGACGCACTTACCCAGTTCATCTTTATATAGTCAGGAATATCAATCAGGCCAAATGCATAGGCACTTAAACTGATACTCAATCGCTGCATAGTGTGCGGAAACATACCTAAAATATTATCATCAAGCTGTCGGTAACTTATTTCTGGCTCTTCTGTCGCATCCGCAAAAACAATAAACTTGCTAATATCTTGCTGCAGTTTTTGCAGTAACTCAGGCGATGCCTTTCCTGTGGGTTGCGCTAATTCCGAATTAATTTTAACGTTTAAATCCAATAAAGCTTGTCGAGAATCTGCGCTTTCTAAGGGGCGGTCAAAATTACCTAGCTCTGCTCCAAGAATCATATTTAAATCATCAATAATTTCTAATTTATCTTCTTGGTTGTCTGCCACGAAACTCTTTAAATTAATCACTTTATTAACGGCAGGTAATTGCTTTACTTTTTTAGCTAATATTTCAGCGCTCGCCAATGAATCACTTAAACCAATCAATACAAAGGGGGATCTATCTTTAGATTGCAATAAATCCTTGAATACTTGCACAGATTCACTATCCTGATCTCGCAAGTTAATGGGGTTGGAGTCAAGATACACATAATTAAGTGAAAAGACAGCAGCGGCTGCAAATAAAAAAGAAGTATAGCGAATAGCTCGCGCATGACGAAAAGGGAAAACACATACCCAATGAGGCAATTGCGTTACTTGCGTCTGAGGTAACTTTTTAATTGAAAATACTTTGAGTAAAGCAGGTAACAGAGTGAGTGAAACGATTAAACCAACAAACATGCCCCCGCCTGAAATAAGCCCTAACTCGGAAACACCCTTATAATCAGTAGGAATAAAAGCAAAAAAACCAATGGATGTCGTTAAAGCACATAAAAAAAGTGAAGAACCGAGTATGCGAATACTCCTTTGTATTGCCTGCTCACTGGTCATATGCTGCTCCCAGCACTCACGGAAACAAAGACAAATATGAATGGCAAAATCAACGCCAAGACCAATATAGAGTATAGCAAAAGCCACTGAGAGTACGTTTAAATGCCCAACGGCAATAGTTGCAAATCCAGCCGTTAGGATTAACCCCATTATCAGCACTATCAAAGTACAAAGTACTAATTTAGTTGAGCGTAAACCAATGAATAGCACGATAATGACAAGTAAAAGCGCAAATAAACCAGAATATACCGTATCCTCGGAAAGCACTCGCATTTCATCTTCTTCTAGGGCAATTTTCCCCGTCATCCGAATCGTGACTTGTGGGTCTAATAATTTAATTTCCTGAATTATTGTGCGTGCATAATCCATTGAATGCTTAGCTGGCTGCATACTATTAAAATCAGCAATAGGCTTAGCGCTAACGATGCTACGTAAAGTATTTCTATCATTAGCCTCATTCACGGCAAGTAATTTTTGCCAAGATAAATAATGTTTCTGCTTAGCCTGCACTGCAATAAGTGATTGATCAATCTCTGTTAATAATGGATTAAGATCCATCGGTAAGTCATCATCGGTATTTTCCAGGGCCTTACCTAGAATTTCGAGTAAGCCTTGTAAGTGATAATTTTTAGATAAGTAGCCAATAAAGGGCTGAGCATCTGATAACTTATTTGCTAAATCTTCTAGTTTATTCGCCTCAAGATACAATAAGCCTTGCTGCTTTAAAAAAGTATTATCATCAGGGATGTAAACATACTCAAATAACTGTTTATTGGCAGCCAAACGCTTAGCCAACTCATTGCTAGCAATACTGGTTTGCTCAGCGGTAGGTGATTCTACAACTAACAGGACATTGCCAGCATCTTGTGGAAAAGCTTGTTCCCATCTTGCCCTATTTTTTTGAAAAGGCAGGTCTTGTGATAATAATGTTGAGGTATCTGTGTTAATCCCTAAATTATTGATAGTAAAATGTAAACTAGCTGCACAAACAACGATAAACAACAGGATAACTAACCACGAAAAACGTAGTACTTTGCTACCCCACCAATCAAGAAAATTATCTAATAGTAATGCCGATTGCTTAGTCATTTTGTGTGCTTTTATTGTAATTTAGGTAGAAAGTTAATCGTTCTTTTTTATTGAATCAATTTATGGCGAGTCTTGCTTTGCTGCAAGTACCTCATGCTTACTCGAATGACCCAGCATATAACGCTCAATCTCATCACTCGAAAACCCATAATCTTCAACCGCATAAGTATGGCTACTTTTATAGGATTTAGCGGCAGTACTATCTTTAGTGAGTTGAACTTGATACTGGCTACTCAATGTCATGCCAAAATATCGATAGATAGACTTCACTGTTGCTTCTGGCCTAGTTACTAAATCATCATACTCAATATCAATAACATTTTTAGGGTCAAATGCCTGCCGATGTTCAATAATTCCCTGATAATTAGTGCGTACCATTTTCACAACACTCATACTTTCGTATTTTCTCTGAAAACAATCAGGTGAATGGAATGACCAAGGCTTAGTAAAGACACTCAAGGATGAAGCAACTGATTTAAGAATATCACTATGAATATAGATAGCGCGCATATCAGGGAAAGCTTCTTTATAAATGCCTAAGCGCCCTCCAGCAACGGCATTTTTAGCCAGAAAAGTTGCACCACCTGTCGCATAAATATGGCGCAATACAGATAATCGGAAATTCCTAGCAATCCTTTTACGGGCGTAATCAGGCAAGTTATCAATTGAATATATCTCAGACACTTCGTGTAAATAGGGGAAAAACAAGACCAACCCTGGTGCTAAAAAAGAACTAACGAATAGAAATTCATCTTCTTCAGAGTATCTAAGTCCTGCTTTATGTAGCCCATCCCATCCCTTAAAAAAATGACCGTCAACTTTTTCCATAAGCCATGTTAAGGGAGAACCCACTTGTTTATCTACTTTTGAAATAAGCATGACCAACTTATATAAAAGGATAGAATTAAACAGGGATTGCCACAAGGTCAGATAGGTAAATTGCTCATCTTTTTCCAACATGCGATGCAAAAATGTTGAGCCACTACGGGGGTTACTCAAAATAAATAAGGGCTGTTTAACTGGTGTCCGCCAAAAACCTGGGAAGAACACATAATCCAAAGCTTGAAAAAATAACACAATAATTCGTAAAAGCAAAATGGAGGGAATGATAATTCCACCCACAAAAAATACAAACTTTGGTCGAAAATATCGCTTGCTAAACATACGCGATATTAATTTCAAAAAAATAGGCCAATAAAGAAAAAACAAATAAAACTCCATTTCGCATAATAAATGCAAATTATGCACTCATAATAATAATGCCGCTAAATATCTTATCTTACTATGAAGTAAGTTATTACCTAGTTAAAGGAACAAGGTAACTTCTCATTATTAA
>CBDVDU010000047.1:0-13006 GCA_965372825.1 uncultured Gammaproteobacteria bacterium
CCACGCCCTACCAAGCTATTTAGAATTAAAAAAAGTACCCAACATGACTATGCCACATCGACTTATTTTGCATATCCTTAGCACTGCTATCTTACTGTTATTTTTAAACAGCTGTGAATTCACAGCAACACCAAATACGCCACTACGTATCGCTGCACATGTTTGGCCGGGTTATGAATTCATGTTTCTTGCGCGCCAAGAAAAGTGGTTAGATAAACAGCAAGTCAAGCTAGTAGAAACAAACTCAGCCACAGCGTCTCTACAAGCACTAAAAGATGGCTTAGTTGATGGCGCCGCTTTAACTTTAGATGAAGTGTTACGCGCCCGCAATATGAAAATCCCGCTAACCGTTGTTCTCGTGTTTGATATTTCTGCTGGAGCAGATATGCTTTTAGCCAAACCCAGCATTGAGCAATTAAGTGATTTAAAAGGCAAACGTATTGGTGTTGAACAAGGCGCGTTAGGCGCTGTGATGTTAAGCCAAGCATTACAAGCAGGAGGCTTAACACCTAACGATATTAAACAAGTAGCACTAACTATTGATAATCACGAAAGCGCTTGGCAAGCAGGAAAAATTGACGCACTTATCACCTATGAGCCAGTCGCGGGAAATTTACTCTCAAAAGGCGCAAAAAAGCTCTATGACAGCCGAAAAACACCCAATATGATCATCGATGTTTTAGCTGTGCGACAAAGTACTTTAAGCTCTCATAAAAAGGCAATTGAACATTTAATTGCAAGTCACTTCCAAGCCTTACAGCACTTTCAAAGCAATACGCCAGACGCCTCTTATCGTATGGCTACTCATCTAAATGTAGTACCAGAAAAAGTCACCAGTAACTACAAAGGCCTATTGCTACCTAGCATTAAATACAATCACTTATTAATAGACAGCGAGAAACCTCAGCTCTTACAAAGCACTAAATTATTATCTACTATTATGCTAGAATCGAACATTCTAAGTCAGCCCACTCCCTCGCTGAACTTATTTACCTCAAACTTTTTACCTAGAACTGCTCTATAAGTTAATACACTTTGAATGAACCGAGACTATATGCGAATTTTTCAAGCAGTATTACGATCTTATATAAGAAAAATGCCGCGTTATTTCGTAATAGCCTTAATATTCTCTAGCTTTTCCTCAATTAACCCCGTTTTAGCATCCATAGAAACTAACCACGAACCTATAAAAATAGGTATTTTGGCTTATCGCCCTAAAGCAGAAACACTTGCCCGTTGGAAACCTTTAGAGAACTACTTCAACGAAAAAATACCCCAGCGTAAATTCAATATTGAAGCCTTCACATACTCTGATTTGGGCAATGCGGTTGCCACTCGGCAAATTGACTTTGTGCTAACCAATCCGGGGTACTATATTCAGCTCAAAGAGCAATACAACTTATCTTCACCACTCGCTAGTCTGATAAAACAAACAAAACAACATACATTATCCGCATTTGCAGGGGTTATTTTTACGTTAGCAACACGTAGCGATATAACTCAACTTAAAGATTTACAAAACCAACGCATTGCCGCCACTAAAACAGCCTCGCTCGGCGGCTATCAAATGCAAAGTTTTGCTTTATACCAAGCAGGGCTTCCATTACCTAAACCAGAACAACTTATTATCACTGACATGCCCCATGATAATGTCGTTGATGCGGTGTTAAATGGGCAAGCCGATATTGGCTTCGTACGTACCGGTGTTTTAGAGGCTTTGCAACAGGAGTATAATTTAGATTTATCCCGTTTAAAAATTATCAATAAGCAAAGTATCCCTAGCTTTCCCTACCTGTTATCAACTCGCTTATATCCTGAATGGCCTATTGCCGCATTACCCCATATTGATTCAGACCTTGCTGCTCACTTTACCGCTGCCTTATTGCTATTCCATGACTATGCTAAGAAAGTTAATGGTGTAAAGGGGTTTAATATACCTATGGATTATTCACCGGTAGAAGATATTTTACGTGCCCTACGCGCACCTCCTTTTGAAGAAGCACCCGCTTTCACCCTATTAGATATTTGGCAGCGCTACCTATTAGAAATTATCATTGCCTCCATAGCGCTTGTATTGATCTTAGTCCTCAGCCTGTACTTATTGATTTTTAATAAGCGAATTACCCAACAACGCCAACAAATAGCAGAGGAAGAAAAACAACAAGGCGCTTTACTTGGAGCTTTAACGGAAGGTGTTTACGGGCTTAATAGTCAAGGTCGATGTACTTTTATTAACCCTGCCGCTCTCAAGTTATTAGGCTATATTGAAGTTGAAGTACTAGGTAATCATGCGGCAACTTTATTCCATAGCCACCGATTCCATAAGTGCCCCGCACTAGAAACCTTATTAGACGGTAAAACACGCCACGCAGAAGAGGTTTTTGCGCGTAAAGATGGCCGTTTAATTACCGTAGCCGTTAATGTAGCCGCTATACACCTTTCTAATTTTAGTTTAGGCGCTGTAGTCGCTTTTAGAGACATTACTCAGGAAAAACAAATCACTGACCGTAACAAAATGCTAGTCACCGCACTAGAAGCCTCACAAACTAGCGTAGTAATAACCGATACACATGCGAATATCGAATGGGTAAATCCCGCTTTCGAAAAATTAACCGGTTATCAATCCTCCGAAGCCATTGGCCATAAACCTTCAGAATTAAGTAAATCGGGAAAGCGGGACAATCACTTTTACAAGACCCTATGGGATACAATCCTGAGCGGCACTCCTTGGCATGGCGAAATCGTCAACCGCCGTAAAGATGGCAGTTTATATGACGAAGAGCTTAACATCTCACCCGTCATGGACGAGAAAGGTAAAATTCAACATTTTATTGCCGCTAAAAATGATATTTCTGAAAGAAAACAGATTGAAAGGCGCATCAAACATTTAGCAGAGCACGACATCTTAACCGGCTTACCTAACCGTGCCTTACTCAGTGACCGCTTAGAACAAGCACTCCACATTGCCAAGCGTAATAAAGAGCACCTGGGGCTAATTTTCCTAGATTTAGATAAATTTAAACCGGTCAATGATGATTATGGTCATGCGATTGGTGATCTATTATTACAAGAAGTGGCAATACGCATTAGTAATTGCCTCCGTGAATCGGACACGGTGGCACGTATTGGCGGCGATGAATTTATTATCTTATTACCGACTATTGAGAGCCAAAGTGACGCCCTTATGGTTGCAGAAAAAATTCGCCATGCGCTTAATCTCCCCTTTATTTGCCAAGAACACTCATTATCTATTGCCGCTAGCTTAGGGGTTGCAAGCTATCCTGAGCACGGTGAAAACCAAGTCAGTCTGGCAAAAAGCGCAGACCTTGCCATGTATTATGCTAAAGACTTAGGACGCAATAATGTGCAGATCTTTGCGCAAAAAATGCTCGAAGACTCAGCTAGCCGACAGGCATAATCATTACCACTTACCGATCCAATAAAAACTTAAAAAGGATGAACTCACGCCATGCTCTTCTCGCAAAAAAAATTAACGCTACCCAATGAAGTTGAGGCATTATCGGGCCGTGATACTGCAATATGTATTCCTGAGCCACACTTTGTTACAGGAAACCCTATCACTCCACCTTTTCCAGCCACTATCCAAACAGCTATCTTTGCCTTGGGCTGTTTTTGGGGGGCTGAACGTTTTTTTTGGCAACAAGCAGGTGTATTTAGTAGCGCTGTGGGTTATGCCGGCGGCATTACGCCAAACCCCTCTTATAAAGAGCTGTGTACAGGATTAACAGGACATACTGAAGTAGTAAAAGTCCTATTTTACCCTGAGAAAATTAGCTACCAGGATTTATTGATTTTATTTTGGCAAGCCCATAACCCAACACAAGGCATGCGCCAAGGAAATGATATAGGCACTCAATATCGTTCGGCCATTTACGCCACAACGGATGAGCAACTTGAAGCGGCATTAAGCTCCAAACAACACTATCAACAACGCCTTACTCAAGCGGGGTTCGGTGAAATTAGTACCGAGATTTTACCCACACCCACGTTTTATTATGCGGAAAATGAACACCAGCAATATTTAGCCAAACATCCCGAAGGCTATTGCGGTCTAGGTGGCATTGGCGTATCTTTCAATCATTAGTAGGGCGGACTTCAGTCCGCTTGTATTGAGAGATACTGCCAATTAAAGATAAAGAGACAGTAATGTAGCCTGTATGAAGCTTGCGAAATACAGGAAAAGCAGCGCATTGACTGCCCAGTATTTCGTATAGTTTAAGGCCTAGTTAAAAACTGAACCCTTAGGAATGCACATTAAATAAAACCCGAAACTTTAGATTATGAAGCACTGCCAGTCCTTCGAGGACTGGCAGTGCTTTCGGATGTTATTGAATTTTGATTCCTTAACGGACTAAAGTCCGCCCTACTAATAGTCGAAGTTATTTTATGTAAACCCCAAGGAAGCTACTATGGGACAAGAAATAAACGTCAGCGCATTTAAGCCTAGTGATTACACTCAATTTCACCAAAGATTAAACCAAGAAACTGAGTACTTAAAAGGCTTAATCAAGCAAGGTCAGTGCTCACAAAAAGCGCCTGTTGCTGGCTTTGAAATAGAGGCATGGCTTATTGATGATAATATGCAAGCCAGCCCTAACAATGTCTCTTTTCTAAAAAACCTAAGTGACCCTTTAGCCTTTCCTGAATTAGCTAAATTCAATATTGAACTGAACAGTATCCCCGAACAACTAACAGGCACAGTGTTCAGCAGCCTACATAGAAATCTAAGCCAAACTTGGAAAAAGGCCTGCGAGCACGCACAAGCTTTAAATAATCATATTCTTATTATTGGCACATTACCCACGCTCAAATCCTCCGCCATGAACTTACAAAACATGTCGGATATGAATCGCTACCGTGCATTAAATGAACAAATATTAAAAGTACGCGGTAAGCCAATTCATTTAGACATAGGCGGCATAGAACATTTAAAGTTTGATCATAATGATGTCATGCTTGAATCAGCAACAACTTCATTACAACTACACACTCAAGTTCCACTAGCCCAAGCGCATCACTTTTATAATGCCTCAATTATTGCTTCTGCTGCTATCGTAGCTAGTTGCGCCAATGCGCCTTATTTGTTTGGCAAAAACCTCTGGCATGAATCACGCATTCCACTCTTTGAACAAGCCATAGAGGCAGGTGGCTACGGAGGCTCAGCACGTGGCCCATTAAAACGTGTTAGCTTTGGCTCAGGCTATGCGCGCGTATCAATTATGGAATGCTTCCAAGAAAACTTAGAGCACTTCCCTATTCTACTCCCAGAGTTATTCTCTGATCCCATTGAAAAGCTCGAACACTTACGCTTACATAATGGCACCATCTGGCGCTGGAATAGACCTTTAGTTGGCTTTGATGAAGATCATACGCCGCATATTAGAATTGAACATCGCACGCCTTCTGCTGGCCCAACCATTATTGACTCTATTGCCAATGCAGCTTTTTATTATGGCTTAAGCAAAGACCTATGCGATGAAATCATGACTACCGGTATTCCTTTAGACTTTGCTCAAGCAAAGGATAATTTCTATCAAGCCGCACGTTATGGTCTGGACAGTCATATAACTTGGTGTGATGGCGAAAAACACAGCTTACAAAAACTACTACAAACTGACTTATTAGCCAGAGCCAGAAAAGGTTTACAATCATTAGCTATTACTAGCGCTGATATAGACATTTACCTAGGCATTATTGAGCAACGAATTGCCAACAAACAAACTGGCAGCCAATGGCAGCGTCACTTTATGCAACGACCGCAAGCAACATTACAATCGATGACTCAAGCGTACTTAGCGCATCAATATTCAGAAATCCCTGTTAGCCAATGGGAATTAAATTAAAACTATGCAACTTCAACAAATAACGACCTACCCAGAAAAACTGCTTAGCTGTACAGCACAAGATTTACATACTTTATTTCCACAGCCGACACTACTGCATTTATCCGGAAAAAATCCACAACCTTTATTTATTTCCGTACTATTACACGGCAATGAAACCACAGGTTTTTTAGCGCTACAGTGCCTGCTTAACAAATACACAGAGCAACCACTACCGCGCTCTATTTCCATTTTTTTCGGTAATACACAAGCTGCGGAACATGGCCTACGCCGACTCGACACACAGCCAGATTACAACCGAATTTGGCCAGGCAGCAATATTCCAGACTGCTCTGAAACAACAATCGCTCAAGAAATCGTCGATATTATGCGCGCCAAAGAAGTCTTTGCCAGCATCGACGTACATAACAATACCGGTCTAAATCCGCATTATGCCTGTATTAATAAGCTAGATAATCGCTACTTACAACTGGCTAATTTATTTGGCCGTTTAACCGTCTATTTCATAAGACCACTGGGCGTACAGTCCGCTGCTTTTGCCGAGCTTTGCCCTGCCGTCACCTTAGAGTGCGGTCGTCCTGGGCAGCAGCACGGCACCGACCATGCATTTGAATATCTTAATGCTTGCTTACACTTGAATGAACTCGCTGACCATCCTGTGCATACGCAAGATATTGACCTATTTCACACGACTGCCCAAGTAAAAATAACAGAGGGTAGCAGCTTTAGTTTTAACGATACCAGTTCGGATTTATTGTTTAATAAAGATTTAGATCGCATGAATTTTACCGAAATCACCGAAAATACGAGCTTAGGATTAGTGAATCAAAACTCAATAATGCCTATACGCGCCATTGATGATCTCGGTAAAGATGTGACTGATAATTTTTTCACTATCGATAACAAGCAATTAAAAATAAAGCGCAAAACCATGCCTTCAATGCTAACACTTGATGAGCACGTTATTCGGCAGGACTGTTTATGTTATTTAATGGAGCGAATCAAACTTTAGATCCTGTAAAATAGCGCAACACAAAACCTCAAACGATAAATAACCGAGTAAACCATGCACGAATTAACCACACCAGAACTTTATAAAGCCTTAGAATATGCCAGAAGCCTTGATGAAACGGCAGGAAGAGAGGTTTTAAACCAATTTCAAGCAGACCAACCGGTGCTCGCAAAAATGATCTTCCATCTTTTCCCTCTGGCAATTAGGGAGCAAAACCAAGAAATGAGCCATATATTTATGGACTTATGTTTTGATATTATTTGCGTTTATCAACATGCTTTTGGCAAAACCCCAACGCAAGATGAGTTAAGCCCAGAATGGCTAGAAAAACAAGCGGATCTATTAAGCTCGCAATTACAAAGCTTATCTGAGCAAAAAGGTTCATTACAAGAGCACTTTGACCAACAAATTAAGCAGACAGGGTTAATTAATTTCATCAATGATTCTATTGATGAATTTGCAGTAGAAGACAAAAAACGCAAGCCCGCGATAAAAATCACCGAAACCATGCTTTTAATCGTCACGCATTTATTCAGTAATATTTATACTCATAGCAAGGTTTAATCACTATTGCTAGGGCGTGGTTTTAGCCATCCATTGTTAAAAAGCGGACTGAAGTCCGCCCTACCAATATTATTTCCCAAGCAGCATCAGCTATTTCTTACGTACATAAAAAATCTGCTGCTCATCTGCTCGAATATATTCAATAATTTCATTGCCCGTTTGCTCAGCATACACACCAAAATCCAAATGCGCAGCAGGATCTGTCGCCGTCACTTTCACCACCTCGCCAGAAAGCATATCTTTTAACGCTTTTTTTAAACGCAATAAAGGTAAAGGGCAATGCAATCCAACGGCGTCCACTTCTATATTAAATTCAATCATTCTGATTTTAAATTTTCTCAATCATGCTTTTAAAAGAGCGCATATAATAGCACCTCAGACACAATCCGCGAACGATAACCTAGTATCATTTATATAAGCCATGGACTACTTCCCCCTCTTTATCGATTTAAAAAACAAACCTTGCTTAGTTGTCGGGGCGGGTGAAATTGCTGCTCGAAAAATAGAGCTACTCGCTAAAGCTGGCGCTAATATTACCGTTATTGCCCCAGAAATAAGCTCACAAGTCAGTCAATTAGAAAAAACATACGGCTTAACTATCATACAAAAGGACTTTGCAGCTGAAGATATTCATCGCCAACGCCTGATAATATCTGCGACTAATCAAAAAAACATTAACAAACTGGTCGCCGCCACCGCCGAAGAACACAATATTCCTGTTAATGTCGTCGATAGCCCTAGCCTATGTAGTTTTATCGTCCCTGCTATTATCGACCGCTCCCCCATTGTTGCTGCTATTTCTTCAGGAGGTACGTCACCTGTGCTTTCTCGTTTATTGCGAGCTAAAATAGAAAGCCTTATTCCGCCGGCTTTTGGACGCTTAGCGCAATTAGCGGAAAAATACCGAGGCTTAGTCAAAGAACATATTAATCCACCTTCAGAGCGGCGTATTTTTTGGGAAAAAGCCCTACAAGGCTCTATTGCTGAACTTTTTTATTCAGGCAAAGAAGCCGAAGCCGAGGCACGCTTAAAGTCAGAGATACTAAATACATCTGGTACTCATAAAGTCATCGGTGAAGTTTATTTAGTGGGCGCAGGGCCAGGCGATCCTGATTTGCTCACTTTCCGCGCCTTACGCTTAATGCAACAGGCCGATGTCGTCGTTTACGACCGCCTCGTTTCTCCTGAAATCCTTGAATTAGTGCGCCGTGATGCGGAAAAAATTTATGTCGGTAAACAAAAAAGCAACCATAGCTTGCCGCAAGAATCGATCAATGACTTACTCGCGCGCTTAGCCTTGGCAGGTAAACGCGTTGTGCGTTTAAAAGGTGGCGACCCGTTTATTTTTGGTCGTGGTGGCGAAGAAATTGAAACACTAGTAGAACATAATATTAATTTCCAAGTAGTTCCAGGAATAACCGCCGCATCAGGTTGTGCTACTTATGGCGGCATTCCCCTAACGCATCGAGATCACGCCCAATCCTGCACTTTTATTACAGGACATTTAAAAGACAATACCGTTAATCTTAATTATCAACAACTGGTTGCACCCAATCAAACCATCGTTATTTATATGGGACTCACGGGGCTAGAAAATATCTGCCAGTCCTTTATTCAGCATGGCGCATCGCCAGAACTACCCATCGCCCTTATCCAGCAAGGCACAACGCAATCACAACGTGTTATTACCGGTACTTTGCAAACTATGCCGGAATTGATAAAAAACCAAGATATTCAGCCACCAACCTTAATCATTATTGGCTCCGTGGTTTCATTGCACGACAAACTTAAATGGTTTCATCCTGATGAAGATAGCGTTTCTTATGAATAAACATTTTCTAGTCCCCTTACTGCTCTCTTTACTACTTATCGGCTGCGATACTACCCCAAAAGCGGAAAGGACACATGAGCTTGCACCGCAAGGCGTATTCTCAGCTAGTTTATCTAAAAATCTTGCCCTTATAGGTACGACAGCTAGAGGTAATGCCGAATTATGGCAATTAAAACCTAAACAACTACTACACGTTTGGCAGCATACTGATGAAAAGAACGGTATTTTATACACAGCCATCTCAGATGACGAGAAATATACACTAACCGCCGAAAAAGAATCTCTCGCTTGGTGGCGCATTGCTGATGGCGTGCTAATGAATGTCTGGTATTTACCCAATATCAACGCGATTACTTTGTCAGCAGATGGACAATTCGCCCTGATCGGCCTAGAAGATAAAGCCATTTATTATTCACTGCAACACGGTCAAACTCGCTACGCCTTCAAACATGAAAGCTCAGTCACCAAAGTCGACATTTCCGCCAGCAACCAATTAGCCATTACCGGCTCTAGCGATGAAACAGCGAAACTTTGGGATTTAAACACCGGCGAAGAAAAGTTTAGCTGGCCGCACCAAAGTAAACTATCCACAGTAGCCATATCTCCTGATGATAAATATGCATTAACCAATGAAGGCTTAGGTACTATTCGCTTATGGAAAACGCAAACAGGCAAACTCTATAAGAAACTCGGCCCAAAGCTTATCACCCTTTCTTCTGCTGCCTTTTCCGACAATAGCAAATATCTCATTGCTGGGCGCGTATCACAGCGCATTGATTTATGGGATATAAGAAGTGGTGAGATTATAAACTACTGGCGACCTAAAAAAGATAGCTTCTGGACGCCCTCTGCGGCAACCATACTTGCGCTTACTTTCACTGCGAATGACCGAAAAATATACAGTATCGCTTCAAATGGCTATCTACAACTTTGGAGAAAATAGCAATATCTTGATATAATGCATAAAATTATTTGATAAATCAGTCTAAATTATTTATGATTTAGCAGTTATTGATTTCCTTATCGTGCGAGCCTTAACAATTCCAACAGGCAAACACAGTTTTTTATAATAAAAAGAGGTTAAAATGAAAAAATTATTACTAGCTGTTTCAACAGTAGCTTTATTAGGTCTAAGTGCTCAAGCATCTGCTGACGAAATGAAAGTAGGTAAAAAAATCTATGATCGCGCTTTCGGTCGTGGTTGTGGTGCTTGCCATGATATATCTTCTAACCCACAATTAGTTGAGCTAATCAAAGCAGGCGAACTTTCAGAAGAAAGCTTCGCTAAAACTTTGAAAGAAGGTAAAAATGGCATGCCTAAAGCAATGGCAGCAGTCATGGCTGTTGGTCCTGTTAAAAAAGCTGGCTACACAGAAGATCAAGCAATTGCAGCTGTATATAAATACTTAAGCAAATAAGCTTAAAAATAGCTCATAAAAAAGGCCGGTTCATTTTTAATGAACCGGCCTTTTTTATGCGTCAAAGTACTAATTTTGTAGGGCGTGGCTTTAGCCCGCCTTATTCATGCATTAAAAATAGGGATAAAGCCGCCGCGCCTACTTTAAGATATTTTCTTCTGCTCATCAGCCTCATGCGTCAATGCATATTTTCTACGCACCCAAACACTAGCCACTGCGGCAACCATTAATCCACAAGACGTAATCAGAAAATAAATCATACTTCTAAGCTGAGAAACCTCTTGAGCCAATTCTTTATTCTCAGTCTTATTCGCTTGTTGCAAATACTTTTGCGCGATCAAACGACCCGCACCCGTTTCAGAATACGTCTTTAACACCACCAAGTCGTCTCTTAACGCTTCAATCGTATCTAAACCTATCTCAGAAATAGTACCCGCCTTTAAGCCGTTCTCCAGCGTATTTAACTTACTTTCAATAGATCCACTCACCAAACCGACTAATTGAGATTTCAAAGCATCCACTTCAGCAGAAATGACCGGATTCATCTGCACATCATATAGCTCAGTAGATTTATGAACTTGCGCAGTTTTCGGCACAATCTCATTTTCAGGCATTAATAACACACCCATAAAAACAACTGCAGCCATCAAGCTAATAATGACAGCTAATACCAACCGGTTCATTTTCAATGTACTCAATTGAGTCCCTGAATTCAAAACGGCCACGATACGCACTTTATTATTATTTTCTTTTTTCTTGCGTAGGTCGCTCATTAAAGCCTTCCTCTAAAAAAAAATTGTTGCTCTATTATACAAAGATCACACAAAAAATCCCGCTCACTTTACAATGAACAGGATTTCTTGTTAGCCTATTTTAATTTCTTCGCTGCAATGCGCAGTCTTAACGCATTCAACTTAATAAAGCCTTCAGCGTCTTTTTGGTTATAAGCCCCTTCATCATCTTCAAAAGTAGCAATCGCTTCATCAAACAAACTGTCAGTATCAGACATACGCCCAACGACAGTTACATTACCTTTATAAAGTTTAACATTCACTTTACCATTCACATTTAACTGAGACTGATCAATCATAGCCTGCAACATCTTACGCTCAGGGCTCCACCAATAGCCGTTATAAATTAAGGTCGCATAACGCGGCATTAATTCATCTTTCAAATGCGCAGCCTCTCTATCTAAAGTAATCGACTCAATCGCGCGATGCGCACGCATCATAATGGTACCGCCTGGAGTTTCATAACAACCACGCGCCTTCATACCTACATAACGATTCTCAACGATATCTAAACGACCAATACCATTTGCACCACCGATTGCATTTAACTTAGCCAATACTTCAGCGGGTGAATGCGCAACGCCATCAATGGCAATAATATCACCTTGCTGGTAAGACAGCTCAAGATAGGTCGCTTGCTCAGGTGCATTTTCAGGAGACACACTCCAGCGCCACATATCTTCTTCAGGCTCATTCCAAGGATCCTCTAAAATCCCACCTTCATAAGAAATATGTAATAAATTCGCATCCATAGAATAAGGAGAAACCTTACCTTTTTTCATTTCGATGGGAATACCATGTTGCTCGGCATAAGCCAATAATTTTTGTCTGGAATTTAAATCCCACTCACGCCAAGGTGCAATCACTTTAATATCAGGACACAAAGCATAAGCACCTAATTCAAAACGCACCTGATCATTACCTTTACCGGTTGCGCCATGAGAAATCGTATCCGCACCCGTTTCATTGGCAATTTCAATCAAACGCTTAGAAATCAATGGACGTGCGATTGAAGTCCCTAATAAATACTCACCTTCATAAATAGTATTGGCACGGAACATAGGAAAAACGAAATCACGTACAAACTCCTCACGCAAATCGTCAATATAAATTTCTTTAATACCCAAAGATTGAGCTTTTGCGCGTGCAGGCTCAACTTCTTCACCCTGCCCTAAATCTGCAGTAAAAGTAACGACCTCGCAATCATACTCATCCTGCAACCACTTTAAAATAACCGACGTATCTAAACCGCCCGAATAAGCTAAAACAACCTTTTTGGTATCCGACATAGTATCCAAACTCTGAAAATGTAAATTTCTCAATTATACTATAAATGCAGCGATGTACATTTTAATAATTCAGCTTTATGACAAAATCATGTCAGCCGAATAAACCTCTCATTCAACAGGCATACCAAGTACCTACGTAAAATCAAACTAACACTTTAATAATATGCATTAGCTGAATGGTAGTAACTGTTCACAGACCCTCATAAAAATATCGTCATTCCCGAAGTGTTTAATCGG